>JBEBBQ010000119.1:0-2624 GCA_041158325.1 Actinomycetota bacterium
GCTTTGTGGGCAACCAGTGGTTGCTCCATCTTCATCGCCTCTAAAACAATTACTAGATCACCGATTTCTACATGAGCGCCTTCTTCAACTGCAACTTTCACAACTGTTCCTTGCATTGGGCTTGCTAATCCAGAACCGCCCGCACCACTTACCTTTGATTCTTTTGCGCGGTGGCGCTTAACAACAGGTTCTGGAGTATGCAGTTGTACCTCAAAGCGCTTTCCATTTACTTCAGCGATTAAATGTTCTGCAGCGATCTTGGTTTTGATTGGTGCAGGAGTTGCAGTGAATGCAGGTATTTCGTTCTTAAATTCATTCTCGATATAGCTTGTGTAGACCTTAAATTCTTCGGTGTAAGCGGGATCTTCCAAAATAGCACGGTGGAAAGGAATCGCGGTCGCAAGTCCACCAACTTCAAATTCTGCAAGTGCACGACGGGCTCTTTCGATCGCTTGCTTACGCGTTGCACCGGTGACTATCAACTTCGCTAGAAGTGAATCAAAGTTGCCACCTATCGTGTCGCCTTTCTTAAAT
The DNA here is from genome assembly GCA_041158325.1 of Actinomycetota bacterium. Classification (GTDB taxonomy): domain Bacteria; phylum Actinomycetota; class Actinomycetes; order Nanopelagicales; family Nanopelagicaceae; genus Planktophila. Next base: position 535 of record JBEBBQ010000119.1, read on the forward strand.
CCCGCATCAACGCGCACTCCTGGACCAGTAGGCAAGTTCCATTCTGTGATCAGACCCGGAGCTGGCAGGAATGAACGGCCTGGATCTTCGCCATTAATACGAAATTCAAGTGAGTGGCCCCGAATTTCTGGATCGGTGAAACCAAGTTTTTCACCCATCGCAATTCTAAATTGTTCGCGCACTAAATCGATTCCAGTTACTTCTTCACTGACTGGGTGCTCAACTTGCAGGCGAGTGTTTACCTCTAGGAAGGAGATAGTTCCGTCTGCGCCGACTAAGAATTCACAGGTGCCCGCACCTACATAGCCGGCCTCTTTCATGATCGCTTTACTTGAGCGGTAAAGCTCCTCATTTTGCGCATCAGTTAAGAACGGAGCAGGCGCCTCTTCTACTAGCTTTTGATGGCGGCGCTGCAACGAGCAATCTCGCGTACTAACTACAACTGCGCTTCCGTGTTGATCAACTAAGACCTGGGTTTCTACGTGACGAGGCTTATCTAAGTAGCGTTCTACAAAGCATTCACCACGTCCAAAACCCGCGATAGCTTCGCGAACAGCGGATGCAAAGAGTTCAGGAATCTCTTCCATGGTGTGTGCAACCTTTAGCCCGCGGCCACCACCACCGAACGCCGCCTTAATTGCAACGGGTAGTCCGTGTTCTTTTGCAAAGGCCGTGACTTCATCCGCACCTGCTACAGGATCTTTAGTTCCAGCAACTAGTGGTGCACCTGCTTTTGCTGCGATCCTTCGCGCTGAAACCTTGTCACCCAACGTGCTAATCGCAGCAGGAGGTGGACCGATCCAAATCAAACCAGCGTCGATGACTGCTTGCGCAAAGTCTGCTCGCTCTGAAAGAAATCCATAACCTGGATGTACTGCATCGGCACCCGATGCTTTCGCTGCGGCAATAATCTTTGAGATATCCAAGTAAGTCTGGGTAGCAGTTACGCCATTTAACGAGAAAGCAAAGTCTGCGCTCTTAACATGTATTGCATCGCGATCTTCCTCAGCGTAGACGGCGACGCTCTCGATTCCATGGTCACGACAAGCGCGAATAACGCGCAGCGCAATCTCGCCACGGTTAGCAATCAGAACGCGTTTCATCGCATCTCCTTAACTTCAGGCCAAGAGTAGCCAAGTTGTGACATCGCAGATCGCAAGAACGGCATTGATAACCCGACCACATTTGTGTAATCGCCTTCGATAACTGGAATAAATGGAGAACCAAAACCATCAAGAGTAAAGCCACCTGCAACTTGTAGCGGTTCTCCCGATGCAATGTAATCATCGATCTCTTGATCGGTTAGCTCAGAGAAAGTCACCTTAGTTGTCACTCGATCTGCAATCTCTCTTCCCTGTGTAGTATCAATTACGCAGTGGCCGGTATGTAGCAAACCTGATCGACCACTAATTTTCTTAGCGCGTTCGCGCGCGATTTCTGGAGTTCCTGGCTTACCGAATGAGATGCCATCAACATCAAAAGTTGAATCACACCCAATAATCAACGCTGGATAGTCGATCAGTTCGCGAACAGTGTGTGCCTTTGTTACGGCAAGTGCGATAACCATGTCCGCTGGTGACATCGCATTAAAGAAATCGGTTTCTTCATCTACATTGCTAACTATGACCGTAGGGGTTATGCCGGCTCCCTCTAGCAAACGTCGGCGTGAGCTTGATTGTGAAGCGAGAACTATCTTTGGCATTAGCGAGAATTTCTACGTGCGCCAAAGGTGATCTGATGGGGAAGTGGTAGGCGCAATTGCGGCAGACCAAAGACGCTGCGCTTAATCACTGGAACCAAATTCTGCATCTTATGATGATCAATAGCGGCTTTTAGAGCCAGCAGTTCCTCATCAGTCGGATTACCAGATGTGATCGTAAATTTCATTACAGTGGAATATTTCCATGCTTACGCGCTGGCAAAGTATCACGCTTCGTTTTTAGCGTGCGGAAAGCCTTGGTTATGTAGGCACGTGATTGATGAGGCTCAATCACGCTATCGATTGTGCCGCGTTCTGCTGCTGCGTACGGATTGGAGAGTGTCTCGGTGTAATCCGAAACTAGCTCTGCGCGAACCTTCTCTGGATCTTT
>JBEBBQ010000120.1:0-2767 GCA_041158325.1 Actinomycetota bacterium
TAGAACCAAGTGAATTAGATCCAACAGATACAGCAGATCATGCGATTGACGCTCTTAAAGCGTCTGCTATACGCGAAGTTGTGATTAGCGCTCGTCGCGGGCCAGAGCATGCTGCATTTACATCTCCTGAGCTTCGCGAATTGCCAAAGCTCGAGCACACCAATGTATTGATGGATAAGTCAGATATCGAAGCCGCAATTGAGCGCGCTGGAACTGAGATTGAAAAAGATACTAAGAGCAATTTAGATGCGATGCTTTTGATTTCTGAGAAAGAAGCAACTAGCCACGATCGCACTATGAAGTTCCAATTCTTGGCAACACCAGTTGAGATTAAGGGAGCCGGCAAAGTGGAAGAAGTTGTATTCCAAAAGACTGGCAGTGATGAAATATTTCCAATTAAGTGCGGACTAGTTATAACTGCGATTGGATATGAAGCAGCAGGCATTCCCGGAATTCCATACGAGCGCGGCAAGGTAGTAAATAACGAAGGCCGAGTAAGCGAAAATCTTTATGTTGTGGGCTGGGCAAAGCGTGGACCATCTGGAGTTATTGGTACAAATAAATCAGATGCAGCAGATGTAATGAAGTTGTTAGTAGAAGATTTAAAGGCAGCAAAAGATAACGGTGATATATCTGAGATATTGCCCGCCGAAAAAATTGTTTCGCAAGCAAATTGGGAGGCGATAAATGCAGCGGAAATCGCAGCGGGAGAGCCCTTGGGTAAGCCCCGCCGTAAATTTGTTTCTAGAGAAGACCTCCTTAAAAACGTTTGGAATTAACCTTCTGGTCACCGACTTTTAACCTGGTTGGTTAGAAGTGGTAGCAATGGGGTACTTACATTGCCCCATGAAATCCCTTAGAAATAAATCTCTTGGCTTGGGCTCCCTCGCCCTAGCTGCATCTTTACTCCTATCGCTATTAGTTCCCTCAGCGCAGGCAAATACATATTCATTGCCGAACGCTCCGGTATCAGTAACTTCAAAATTTGGAACATCAGGAATTGTTGTCCGTTGGACACCTGCAACTGATGTAACACCAGCAGTTACGGGCTACGTGGTTTCAGCTGGTGCTGGATCTTGCCCAATCTTCGTTTCAGCAAAGAAGCGCGGAAACATGGTGATCATGCCTGTCGTGGTTGGACAGCCTGCAGGAACTCCAGTCGTACAGGCAGTCAATGCTTACGGTTTCTCTAAGCCAACTGCTTCGACAACAAGTTACACAGCAGCCCAATTGGCAAAAGTTGCATCAGCAAGTAATAAGAATGTGCAATTCTTACAGCTGAGCGATTTGCACGGGGCGATTGAAGCCGGAGCATCTTTCGGTACTGCCGGATTGGCCAGCAACTGGGATGCAGATAGAAAAGCATCAGCAGCAACTTTCGCCTTTACCTCAGGAGATAACATCGGCGCAGCGCCTCCTATCTCGACTGAATTTGAGGAAATGCCAACAATCGAATCGCTTAATCTAATTAAGTTAGATGCAGCAGGATTTGGAAACCATGAGCACGACCGCAACATGGCACATGTTCAAAAGGTAATCGGCGCATCTGATTTCCAATGGCTCGCCGCTAACTATGGCGATGACGCTCTTAAGGCGCTTAAGTCAGGTGCAAAAGCAGCGAAGAGCTTTACGATCATCGATCGCGGTGGCGTAAAGGTTGGTGTTGTCGGTTCAAATACACCTGAAACCATCGAACAAGTATTCCCAGGAAACTTGGATTACACCGATGAAGCAGGCGCTAAGAAGACCATTCAAATTCAGGCTGGCGTAGTCGGGATTAATAAGGCTATTGCGGATGCTCGCGCAGCAGGAGCCCAGATCGTCGTAGCCTTGATCCACCAAGGTTGGACAGAGAACTCTGATGGAGTTGCAAAGGGTGTCTTCAATACCCTTTCTAGCGAAATCAAGGGAGCAGATGCAATCTACGGCGGACATAGCCACCAGACATTTGGAACTTTGATCCCATCTTCAGAACGTGGCGCAGCGCCAATTCTTCTTGGCCAGGTTCGCAACGGTGGAGTTGAATACACCCGATCACAGATCTGTATGAAGAGCGGAAAAGTTGTTGGGTCTTCGCTTCAGCACGTTTTGAAGGCTGCTGCTCCGGCAGTTACAACTGGTGTTGTTAGCACTGTAACTACAGCTGATGTTGCAGGTGCAGCGCTAGTTAAGAAGTACAAGGATCAGTTAACTACCAAGCTAGATGTAAAAATTGGGCAAGTTTCTGCAGTCTTCCCACGCGGTGGAACTCCAGCGGTGGAACGCGCTGGCGAAAACCCAATGGGTATTTACATCTCAGATCTGTTGCGCGCTAAGTACAAGACAGATTTTGCAATCACAAACGGTGGCGGTATCCGCGATACCTTCCCAGCAAAGGCATACATTCCAGCAAACACAGCACTTGTCCGCACAGGTGCAGGTCCGCTAGATGTAACCCTTGGTGATGCGCTAACCGTTTATCCATTCGGTAACCAAGTAGCAACAACAGTTGTTTCTGGTGCAAATCTTTGGAAAGCGTTGGAGAACGGTGTTGGTGGTAACTACCCAGCAGATGGTCGATTCCCACAAGTTTCAGGCCTTAAGTTCTCATTTGATTCCAGCAAGCCAGTTGGAAGCAGAATCGTCGAAGTAACTAAGAACGACGGAACTCCAATTGCTAAGGATGCAAAGGAATACTCACTTACAACTCTTGACTTCATCATTTACGGTGGAGATGGTTATGTAGAAGTATTCTCACCAGCCAAAGCCAAGGTCTACGGTGCGCTAC
>JBEBBQ010000121.1:0-5272 GCA_041158325.1 Actinomycetota bacterium
CTTAAAGTTATCTTGGTTTTTCTGTGGAAAAGTCGCACTTTCTAGCTTCGCCTGTCAGCGCCGCTGACCAAGATTTCCCACATGTCCACCGCCAGAGTTAACTATTCCGAAGCTATTGAGCTGACCCCAATAGTTTCCGAAGCGGTTCATCTCAATTCGTTCGTCGCGACTCTTCTCAATTCAATCCCCGGAATATCAACCTTGGCTAACTTAGTGGCAATTGATCCAATCAAGTTATCTCCAAGCGCTCGTATCGATTACTTGACTGCGTTGGAGCGCCAAACCGCTTGGTTACAAGCGTTGATGCAACGAGCGATTATCGCAGTTGCGGGCAATGAGCCAAGTGTTGCAAATAGCGAAGATATCTTCTTTGGCGTTGATGAGGCAGAGCGAGAGGATGTCTCAACTGCGCTGCGACTTTCTGCCGGTACGGCACAATCTCGAATTGATGTTGCACGAACTTTGGTTAATCACTTGCCAAATACTTGTTCTGCTTTGGCAACCGGAGATATCTCGCTTGCACATGCAAATGTGATTGCTAAGGAGACCGCGGCGGCCATCCGTGATGGACTAACCGAATATCAAATCTTTGAAGTTGAACAGCGCGCTATTGCACACGCAGAGTTTCATACTCCTGCTCAGGTTGCTAGCCAAGTACGTACTTCATTAGCTCGAATTGCACCAGAGACTTTTGAAAATACCGTTGCTCGTGCACGAGATACCCGTCGCGTTTCTTGCTATAACGATAGCGATGGAATGTCTACCGTTGTCGCAATTTTGCCAGCCGCAGATGCACAAGTTGTCATGAACGCGATTGAGAGCTTCATCCGCTTGACTGGCACGGAAAACGGCACTGCTAATGAAAAGGCGGATGCGGATAACTTTTTCTCAATTAGAGCAAATAGCGCAAGCGATTCCATGAGCGTTAAAGATGTAAGAAACATAGATATGAAGCGCGCAGATGCACTTACCGCTATAGCTGCTGCTTCACTCTCAGCCTCTCCAGTAGCACCTCATCGTCGCCCGATCGCAATAAATGTGACGATTGATCTTCCGACTTTGCTTGGGCTTGCCGAAAATCCGGGTCAACTAACCGGTTACGGCGCGATTCCAGCATCCGTTGCACGTGAATTAGCTTCTGATGGAAAGTGGAAACGGTTTATCACCGATCCGCAGACAGGAAATCTTTTGGATTATGGGCGCGAAAGTTATGAACCACCCCAAGCGCTAAAGGATTTCTTAATTGCGCGAGATAGAACCTGTCGATTCCCAGGTTGTCGAAGGTCGGCGGCTCTCTCAGATTTAGATCATGCGAAGAGTTGGGAGGATGGTGGTTCAACCTCGCCCGAAAATCTCGGAGCACTTTGCAGGCGACACCATAGATTGAAGACCCACGATGGGTGGAGTGTGACCAGTAATGAAGATGGCTCATGTATATGGGTCTCACCGCACGGTAAGAGATTCTTCACGCCAGCGCGTTCCATTCATGACGCCGTTTAATAGATACTAACTCCATGATCTGGTGGCCAAGTGAAGTCCCAACGCTTCAGTACGGACGCGTCAAGCTACGTCCACCAGACGAGTCAGATGTTCCAAAGATTTATGAAGCCTGCCAAGATCCGCTAATTCCTAGATTCACGACCGTTCCAGCCGAATACTCCATGGCACATGCCCTTGATTTTGTGCAGCGAGTACCTGCATCTATGGAACTTAAGCGGGAGATTCCGCTTGTAATTGAATTCGGTATTGGCGATGACGCGGAATTCGCAGGAGTTATCTCCTTCCACACCATAAGTCTGGAAAACCACCGTGCTGAAATTGGTTATTGGATGCATGCTCCTATGCGCGGTAAAGGCATCGGCACAATTGCCGCAAAGATGATTACAAATTATGGTTTTACAACAATGGGTTTCCGCAGAATCGAAGCAGCCGTTGATGTAGATAACTCCGCATCGCAGAAGCTGCTGATGAGCGCCGGTTATTCAAAAGAAGGTGTATTACGTCAGCGTGTTACTCGTTCAGATGGTTCACAGATAGACATGGTCGAGCTTGCTGTGCTTGCTGGCGAGTGGAAAGAGTTAGACTAAAAAAATGGAATCCCTTGCATTAGTCGTGGCAGCGCTAGTAGCTCTAGTTCTATTTACTGGTCCAATTGCGCTATTACTGACAAGCAAACTCTTCTGGGAATTTACTTATCCTTATCGAGGCCTTTGGTGGACAAGACGATTAGCAGTTGGTGCGATTGCGCTAGTAGGAATGCCAGTTCAGATGGTCTTTATCTTTAATCAAATTCCGCCAGGAGTTAAGGCGCTTTCATTTCTTGGTTTTGCGCTAAACACTGTTGCTCTAAAGCGCGAGTTTGTGCGAAACATTCCTTGGCGTTCGCTCTTTAAGATGCAAAACGGCGATGCCAATGGTCCTGCAGGACAGCACTAAGTAACTTCTATAAGTTAATGGTGGAGGTGCCGGGAATCGAACCCGGGTCCTTCGGAATTAAAACAGGGCTTCTACGGGCGTAGTGTGGCTATCGTTTTCTCAGTTCCGAATCTCTTGCACACAAGTATTCGACAAACTCATTTGCGAAACTGTTCTCCGGTCGCGTTCGCAACGCCACAACCGTGAAAAGCCCTCTATCGGCGCTAGATTCCAGAACGAAGGCGAGTCTGGGCTAACGGATCACAGAGCTTGCTTAGGCAGCAAGAGTGAGATCATCGGCAGTTGTACTGACGATTATTTTTTGCACAGGTTTTTGGTTAACGAGATCATCCTGGCTTCCTCGGCCCGCTTCCCCTGCCTCAACAACCAAAGTCGAGACCGTTCACCCCCATGGGTGTGGAAAGCTATTTCCACTATTTAGTTGTGTTCTTATTGTACGGAACGCCAACGACAAGTGAGAAATTCCTTATTTGCAAGCCAAGATCAAGCGTGAATTACTGATCCTTGCCAGATCGACGACGTGAAATCTCGCGTTCAACTTCGCGGCTTGCTTGGCGCTCCATAAGTGAATCGCGCTTGTCATGAGCTTTCTTTCCGCGTGCCACTGCAATCTCGATCTTCGCTTTGCCGTTATTAAAGTAAAGCTGCAAAGGAATAAGAGTGACGCCACCTTCTTTAATCTTTAAATGCAGTTTCTTGATCTCTTGTAGATGAACAAGCAGCTTACGTTTGCGGCGCACATCATGGTTAGTCCAAGTACCTTGGGTGTATTCCGGGATATGAACGCCAGCCAACCAAAGTTCGCCGTTTTCAACTGTGGCATAGCCGTCGATAAGTGATGCACGACCTGCGCGCAATGATTTAACTTCTGTACCGGTTAAGACAATGCCGCATTCATAGACATCTTCAATCGAATAGTCATGACGCGCTTTTTTATTCTGCGCGATGAGCTTGCGGCCAACTTCTTTCACCACGGCAGATACCGATTAGACATTTACCTTTTAAACCTTGAGGTAACGGCGGAGCGTGATTACTGAGGCAATTGTAGAAACAGTAAATCCTGCTAGAAGTAACCAAGCAGATGCGATCCAGACTTCGTTCCACCCGAAGAAGTTAGTAAAGGTAAGAAGAGGAGCGACCTTGGAATCAACAACGGTCTTTAGTCCTGCCAATAAACCAGTTGCGAATCCCCAACCAATCAGGGCTGAGAAAATACCTTCAAGCAAGAACGGCAATTGGATAGACCAAGAAGATGCGCCTACTAATTTCATAACGCCAGTTTCACGGCGGCGGTTAAAGGCTGCAATACGCAAGGTATTTGAGATCAAAAGACCCGCAGTTAGAACTGAGAAGAGACCAACTAGAAGTGCACCGTTGCGAAGCACATTTAGAAGCTTGAAGAACTTCTCCAAAATAGTTCTTTGATCCTGCACGACATCCACACCAGGACGGCCGGAGAATGCGCTAACAACAACTGCAAACTGCGTTGGGTCCTTTAACTTAACGCGGAACGACTCTGGCAATTGATCGGCAGTTACGTTCTGCGCAATCGCTGAATCTTTAAAGCGCTCTTGGAAACGGGTGTAAGCCTCAGATTGTGACTCGTAGAAAACGCTCTGAACAACAGGAAGTGCATCCAGATCTGTCTTGATCGCCAGGCGTTGTTCCGGAGTTACTACTCCACCAGCACAGCTTGGTGACTCAGATAGAGATCCGCACAAGTAAACAGAGACTTCGATCTTGTCATACCAATAATCTTTCATCGCATTAACTTGTGCATTTGATAGAAGGCCGATACCAAGCAAAGAAAGTGAGATCGCAGTAGTAACAATGACCGCGAAGGTCATTGTTAGGTTACGGCGCAGCCCAATACGGACTTCGCTTAATAAGAATCCTGCGCGCATATCTTTACCCTATCCCGTGTATCCGTAGACGCCACGAACCTGGTCGCGAATAACGTGGCCACCATCTAATTCAATTACTCGCTTACGCATCTGATCCACGATGCCGGCATCGTGGGTAGCCATCAAAACAGTGGTGCCTTCGCGGTTAATGCGATCGAGCAACTTCATAATGCCAACTGATGTCGCTGGATCAAGGTTTCCGGTTGGTTCGTCAGCGATGATGATGGCTGGGCGGCTTACATATGCGCGGGCGATAGCCACGCGCTGTTGTTCTCCACCTGAAATTTCAGTCGGCATGCGATCTGCCTTATCTTCCAAACCAACGAGTTCAAGAACTTCTGGAACTTCGCGGGCAATCTCTTTCTTGGAATAACCAAGGACGTGCAAAGTGAAGGCAACGTTTTCGGAAATTGTTTTATTCTGAAGTAAACGGAAATCTTGGAAGACTGTTCCAACTTGGCGACGAAGATCAGGAATCTTATGGTTTGGAAGTTGCCCTAAATCTTTTCCTGCAACATGGATGACGCCCTGAGATGGTCGCTCTTCGCGCAGGATCAAACGTAGGAAAGTTGATTTACCTGAACCGGAAAGACCAACAAGGAATACGAATTCACCCTTAACAATTTCTAAGCTCACTGTATCTAGCGCAGGCTTATCGTTGCCGGCGTACAGCTTCGTCACATTCTCAAAACGAATCACACGAACTCCTTCGTTCTCATTGGGCGCCATAGATATGGGGGAATTGGCTGCCGTACTGAGACCTAGTTTAGGTACAGATCCGCAAAAAGCGCCTGATATCCGTGCTAATTGCGCAGATTCTCAGGCTAATTGCACGCTTACTTGTGAAATTAATTACTGGAACTGGAACGGCGCCAGCGAATTCCCGCTTCGATGAAATCATCGATTTCACCATTTAATACTGCAGATGTATT
>JBEBBQ010000122.1:0-13739 GCA_041158325.1 Actinomycetota bacterium
CATGGGCAAAGTAGGCGAGAAGAAGAACAATCAAAAGACCGGCGCATTTGGCGAACAAGTAACCGCTGATTACTTAATTGCGCGCGGGGACGAGATTCTGGACCGCAATTGGCGAGTGCGCGAAGGAGAAATAGATCTAGTCTCCTTAAGCAGTGATGGTGTATTTCACTTCATTGAAGTTAAGACGCGTTCGTCACTTGCCTTTGGCCACCCCTTTGAGGCGATCAATCGCGATAAAGCCCATCGCATGCAACGTCTGGCACTTGCCTGGCTCGCCACTCACGGATGTTTAGGTTGCGAATACGCGATCGATGTTGTGGCTGTTCTTATAGCTGTCGATGGAACCCATTCCTTGGAATATCGAGGCGCGATTCTATGAGCCTCGGACAAACTACTTGCGTTGCGCTGCATGGCCTAGATGGTGCGATTGTTAGCGTTGAAGTAGATATTGCAGATGGTCTGCCGATGTATTCACTATTGGGGCTACCAGATGCGGCCCTCAATGAATCTCGCGATCGAGTGCGCGCTGCGCTAATCAATTCCAATGAAGTCTGGCCTAATAAGAAAGTCACTGTCTCGCTATCGCCTGCCTGGTTACCAAAGAGCGGTTCGGGATTTGATCTATCTATTGCGTTAGCGATCTTGATTGCGCAAGGTGCGCTGGCGCAAGAGCCGCTTGAAGATGTTGTCATCTTGGGCGAGCTGGCACTTGATGGTCGTATCCGTTCTGTGCGCGGAGTTCTTCCTGCACTAATCGCAGCATATAAATCAGGGATCAAGCGTGCGCTAGTTTCGCCAGAAAACTATGGCGAAGCATCGTTAATGACGCAGATGCAGATCCTAACTTTTACAAATCTGGCACAGGTTCTACGTTTCCTTCGAACTGGTGAGATTACAACTGCGCCGCAACTTGATCTAGAACTTACAACAGAAGAAGTTCAACCTGATTTCTCCGATGTTGCAGGTCAAACACGTGCTCGGTTTGCAGCAGAGGTTGCAGCAAGTGGGGGACACCATTTGCTCCTGATCGGTCCACCAGGTGCGGGTAAGACGATGATCGCTTCTCGATTGCCAACTATCTTGCCCGCACTTGGTATTGATCAAGCGCTAGAAGTAACTGCCGTGCATTCGATCGCCGGAAGTCTGGGAACGCGTTCGCCAATGTCTTTAGTTGCACCGATTGTTTCGCCGCATCACAGCGCATCACGCGTAGCCATGGTTGGTGGTGGTTCACATGCGATAAAGCCAGGAGCATGTTCTCTTGCACATCATGGCGTCTTATTCATAGATGAAGCGCCGGAATGTGCAGTTGGAGTTTTAGATTCGCTGCGCCAGCCACTGGAATCCGGAACGATCACGATTGCACGAAGCGTTGGCAGTATTACCTTCCCCGCGCAGTTTCTCTTGGTACTTGCCGCAAATCCTTGTCCATGCGGAAAGTTCACTGGAAAAGGGCGAGCATGTATTTGTTCTTCACTTGCCGTGCGACGCTATCTCGGAAAGTTATCTGGACCTTTGATGGACCGCATTGATATGCGCGTACAAGTTGAACCAGTTAGTCGTACCGAAATGGCACAGACCGAACTCGGTGAAAGTAGCGCAGCAATTCGTGAGCGGGTAGTTGCAGCCAGAGCAACCGCTGATGCACGTTTTGCAACCGAGAGTTGGAAGTTGAATTCGCAGATTCCATCGCGCGCTCTGCGTACAACATATAAACCCGAACGTGAGGCCATGAACTTTCTCCACGACCAATTAGAGAAAGAGCTGCTTACTGCGCGGGGTTTACACAAGATCATCCGCCTTTCTTGGACTCTGGCAGATCTATCGGGCCACACAATTCCCAACCTCGCTGATGTACAACGCGCACACCAACTACGAGAAGGATCAGAGTTATGAAAGTTACCCAGACCCGGCTCGCGCTCTTTGCTGCCATCGAAGGTGGACATATTTTCTGGAGCCAAGAGATCACAACTTATGGTCCAGGCCATGTCTATAAGAAGTTAATAGATGGTGGTTACGACGGAATCAAATTCGGAAAGACAATCGACCGGCTGCGAGCTGTAAAAATAGATGAGATTGCCAAAAGTATTGATAGCGCAGGCGCTATCTTCTTAACTCCCGAAATGGAGCAATGGCCAGAGCAATTAAATGAACTCGCTGCACCCCCAATCGGCTTAGTAGTAAAAGGCGACCTTGAAACCTTGAAAGAGCGCGGCTTAGCAATTGTCGGAACTCGAAATCCGACGCCCTATGGAATCCGTAACGCAGGGGATTTCGCAGCAGGTTTTGTCGATCGCGAATGGACGATTATCAGTGGTGGCGCATATGGAATTGATTCTGCCGCACATAAAGGTGCGCTGATTGCAGAAGGTGCAACAGTTGCAGTACTTGCTGCAGGAATTGATGTGGCATATCCGGCTGGTAATGCTCGCTTATTTGCTGAAATCTGCGAGAACGGTGCGCTGGTCTCAGAAGTTATCCCTGGCGCGCATGCAATTCCAGCAAGATTTCTTACTCGCAATCGAATCATCGCTGCACTTTCACAAGCAACCTTGGTAGTTGAAGCAGCCTTTCGTTCTGGTTCACTCCGCACCGCACGGGATGCAGCAGAGCTAATGCGCCCGGTAATGGCGATACCTGGACCAATAAGTTCGCCAACATCTGAAGGTTGCCATCGCTTAATCGGTGAACGTGCTGCCGAACTAGTGACATCTGTTGGCGATGCGATTGAGTTGATTTCTAGCCTATAAATATTTGGTTTAGGCAATGCCCGCGCTTAGTGAGAGAATAAGCGCATGAGTGAATTCCGTTCGGGCTTTGTCGCAATTGTTGGCCGCCCTAACACTGGAAAATCAACTCTCATTAACGCACTTGTCGGTAGCAAGATCGCAATCACATCGCCGCATCCCAACACCACGCGCCATGCAATTCGCGGCATCGTAAACCAACCAACTTTTCAAGCAGTCCTTGTAGATACTCCAGGTATCCATAAACCAAAGACTTTGCTTGGGCATCGCCTAAATGCAGTTGTTGGCGAGAGCATGGATTCAGTTGACATTGTTTTAATGTGCCTGCCAGCGGATGAAACGTCTGGGGGAGGAGATGTCTTTCTGGCCCAAGAGATCGCAAAACACCCCCGCGCTAAGAAGTTCGCTCTTGTGACAAAAACAGATTTAATTTCCAAAGAGAAGTTGGCTCTGCGCCTAGCCGGAATCAACGATCTAGCAAAGGGATTTGCTTGGGATGAGATTGTTCCAATCTCTGCAGCGATTCATTCTCAGATCGATTTACTCGCCGAATTAATCGGTAAAAGCCTGCCAGTTGGTCCAGCTTTCTATCCCGATGACATCAAGAGCGATCAGGATCAGCAGCAGTTAATCTGCGAGTTAATTCGTGAGGCCGCTATGCGCGATGCCCGCGAAGAACTTCCACATTCGATTATGGTCACAATTGATGAAATGTCTGAGCGCGATGAAAAAGGTTCTCGTCCATTCTTTGATATCCATGCCACGATCCACGTCGAGCGCGATTCGCAGACCGGAATCATCTTGGGCCATAAAGGCGAACGTTTAAAGGATATTGGAATGCGTGCACGTGCAGATATCGAACGCGAACTTAACGCCCGAATTTTCTTAGGGCTACATGTAAAGGTATCTAAAGAATGGCAGCGCGATCCTAAGTTGTTACAGCGTTTGGGATTTGGCGAAAACTAAGCGCTAGTTCTGCGGCTTGCTAGATATGAGCCGATCAAGACCAGTGGTAGTCCAACGATAATTCCAACGGTTAGCGGTTCATTTAAAATGATTACGCCAAGAACCACTGCAAAAGCTGTATTCATATAAGTAACAAGCGATGCGCGGGTAGGCCCAATTTCGGCCATCACGGTAAAGAAGACGGCAAATGCAATTCCGGTTGATAGAACTCCGAGTGCGATCAGCGAGTAAATCGCCTCATTGCTGATCGAGTGATCTGGCCAGAAGAAGAGCGCTGGTGCGTAAAAGATTGCTGTCATTGCCATAGCGATACCGTTGATCGCAATGCCGGATCCGTCAGGCATCTTGCGAGTTATATAGATAACCGCGAAGGCGTAACCAATTGATGCGGCGAGAACCATAACGATTGAGAGTGGATCGGATGAACCAGTAATGCTCTCAATTCCAACAAGCAAGAAGACACCGAGAAAACCGATAGCTATTCCGAATAAGCGCTTTGGTTGCCAGACTGATTTATCACCGTAGCGAGATGCAATAAGCGTTGAAAAGATTGGTACTGAGGAAACGAGCAGACCAGCGAGTCCAGATGAGATCTTCTGTTCAGCAGTTCCGATCAGAATCCAAGGTCCAACCATTTCAAAGAGGGCATAGACCGCGATATATCTCCAATGTTTAATCGCAGTAAAGAAAGTTTTATCGTAGATCGCAATTGGAATCAGAACTAGCGCACCGATAAACACACGTCCGAATACGACAATTGCAGGAGAGAAGCCATCTTGCGGATCAACTGCGACCTTAATGAAGAGATATGGGATACCCCAAAGAAAGCCAGCCAGGATGAAGAGGATCAGATTACGGCGCGACATGAGTCGAAGTGCTCCAGTGCTCGGAAGTGTTTTTTATTTAACGCAGCACGCTGCGATAGAGCGCAATAGTAGCCTGTGCGACGGCGTCCCAGCCAAAATGAGTAGTCGCGCGTTCGCGACCTGCATTTCCATAACGCTTAAGTAGTTCTGGATCTGCCAATAAACGAGTAATTGCTTGCGATAAATCACCCTCAAATTTGGCGTGATCTTCGGTGTATTCAACTAATTCACCAGTTTTTAAGTGATCTACGACTTCTGGAATTCCGCCTACACGCGAAGCCAGTACCGCGGTTTGGCATCCCATCGCCTCTAAATTAACAATTCCGAGTGGTTCATAAATAGATGGACATAAGAAGAGCTCGGCTTGAGTTAGCACTGCGGTTAATTCATCGTGCGGCAACATATCTTTGATCCACCAGATATTTTTGCGAACCTTCTGTAGTTCTGCAATTAGTTCGGCAACTTCTGCTCCAATACCGGGTTCATCGGGACTTCCGGCGCAAAGTACTAAACCGTATTCTGCAGGAACTGATTTCCAGGCGCGCAACAAATGAGCCAATCCTTTTTGACGAGTAATGCGACCAACAAATGTGGCGTAAGGCCCATTGATTCCATACTTAGCCAGAACCGATGAATCAGGATTTGGTGCAAACTTTGCAACGTCTACTCCGTTGCGAATGGTGTGAACTTTCCTTGGGTCAACGTCGGGATAAGCGCTTAAAACATCGGCGCGCATTCCATCGCTGACCGAGATAATTGCAGCAGCGCTTTCGTAGGCAGTCTTTTCTGCCCAAGAAGAAATTTGATAACCGCCACCGAGTTGTTCGGCCTTCCACGGACGCAGCGGTTCAAGAGAATGTGCGCTAACAATGTGGGGGATTCCGTAAAGCAACGATGCGGTATGTCCTGCCATATTTGCATACCAAGTATGTGAATGCACGAGCTGCACGTTTTCAAGGTTGGTTGCGATTGCTAGGTCTGTTGCAATAGCTTGCAGCGCAGGATTTGCAGTTGTGAATCCGCTGGGAGTGTCATATCCAAAAGCGCCATCTGACCGCGCTCCGCCAAAGCAGTGCACATCAACCTGAACACCGCTAATTGATCGAAGCGCTTGCGTCAATTGAAAGACATGGACACCGGCTCCGCCATAGACCTGTGGTGGCCATTCTTTAGTGACGATGCCGACTTTGAGATCGCTGCTCATAGATCAGAGCCTAATCCAAGTTATGGCAATTACTACTGTCGCGTTGGAAGTAACGCGAGTAGATTTATGCCATGAAGCGCAGAGAAAGTCCGCTGGGAATTGTCCTAGCTGGCGGCGAGGGCAAGCGATTAATGCCGTTGACCGCAGATCGCGCTAAACCTGCAGTTCCATTTGGCGGCTCTTATCGGTTGGTGGATTTCGTACTATCTAATTTAGTAAATGCTGAAATGCGCAAGATTGCAGTTTTAACACAATACAAATCTCACTCACTTGACCGTCACATCACTACAACTTGGCGCATGAGTACTCTTTTAGGAAATTACATCACACCAGTTCCAGCGCAACAGCGCCTAGGTCCACGTTGGTATACAGGCAGTGCGGATGCAATTTTGCAGAATTTCAATTTGATTCACGATGAAAATCCCAACCATGTGCTCGTATTCGGTGCGGATCACGTATATCGCATGGATCCAGATCAGATGTTTGAAGCGCACCTTGAATCTGGCGCCGGAGTTACAGTCGCAGCAATCCGCATGCCACGTTCAGAGGCACATGAATTTGGCGTAATTGAGTTAGCTGATGATGGAATAACAATTAAGGCATTCCACGAAAAGCCATCTGACCCACCTGCGATGCCGGGTCACCCTGATCTTTGTTTGGTTTCGATGGGAAATTACATCTTCCGTCGTGACATTATGGAAGAAGCGCTAATTCTCGATTCCGAGGATTTGGAAAGTCGCCATGATCTCGGTGGAAACATCATTCCGATGCTGACAAAAAATGGTGTTGCTAAAGTTTACGACTTCGCCAATAACGTAGTTCCTGGTGAAACGGAGCGCGATAAAGGTTATTGGCGCGATGTGGGTTCCATCGACGCCTATTACGACGCACATATGGATCTAGTTTCAATCCACCCAATCTTTAATCTCTACAACCGCGAATGGCCGCTACTTACCAATCCACCATCACTGCCACCTGCGAAATTTAGTGAGGGCGGAATCGCTCAGGATTCGATAGTCGGCGCAGGTTCGATCATCGCCGGAGGCCATGTAAACCGAACTGTTATTTCACACGATGTACATGTCGGAGCAGGTGCATTTGTTGATGGATCTGTACTTATGCCATCGGTCAAGATTGGCGACAAGGCAGTTATCCGCAGTGCAATCTTAGATAAAAGCGTAATTGTGGAACCAGGCGCGCAGATCGGTGTAGATCTCGAGCGTGATCGTGCTCGCTTTACCGTCTCCGAAGCTGGAATCGTTATTGTCGGCAAGGGCGTACGAGTTACCCCTTAGTTATTTTTTGGTTCGTTCTGCAATTTCTTGCGCAGCAAAATCAAGTGCTAGATGTGATGATGGAGTTGCTGCCACGTTAGCAAAGAAGCCATGGATCATTCCCGGAAATTCTTTGTAGATGTGTTCGGCGCCGTCGCTCATTAACTTCGCACAATAATTCTCAGAGTCACTTACCAGTGGATCGTATTGCGCGGTGATGACGATGGATGGTGCAACGCCAGCAAGAGACTTTGCACGCATCGGTGCAGCATAGGGATTGTTATCGTGCTGCGTGCCTTGCAGGTATTGATCCCAGAACCATTGCATCGCTTGCGTTGTTAAGCCGTAATCCGTTGCCGCCTCGACATAAGACTTAGTTGTGAAATCTCGGTCCAAGCAGGGATAAACGAGTAATTGATAAGTTAAAGCAACGTTTTCATCGCGCGCTTTTAGCGCTACTGCTGCTGCAAGATTTCCACCAGCGCTATCGCCGCCAACGCCAATGCGATTGGGATCGATACCAATCTCTTGGGCGTGTGCTTTAACCCAGAGAAGTCCTGCATAACAATCATCAAAGGGCGCTGGGAAGGGATGCTCTGGCGCTTTCTGATAGTTAACGCTGATGATCACGGATCCGCTTTGATTCGCTAAGCGGTGCAGAGCGGCATCATAAATATCTAGAAAATTTAATACCCAACCGCCACCATGGAAAAAGACCATAGCCGGTGCGCTCTGATCTTGGTTTGGGCGATATATCCGAACCGGTAGATCTGCAGTTGGCCCTGGAATAAAGCGATTTGTTACGGAAAGAATTGGTTCAGGTGCTCCTGCAAATGCAACCCGACTTTGCGTCAACTCACGAATAACTGCAACAGGTGCTTCCCAAACCTGCGGTAGCCCTGCTGCTTTTTGATCCGCTAATTGTTTAACTATCTCTGGGGCCAGTGTCATGACTTGGCTAACTCCAATTCTCAGTGCGATCGCGCAACGTGCGATAGCGCTCAACTACATCTGGTGTTGCAGTGGCAGATACTTTTTCAATCTTTCCAAGATCCCAAATAGGTGCGCTATCACCACCAAGTAAGGCCCAAGCGGCTTGGCGGGCTGCGCCATTTGCTACATATTCACCTGCTGGAGGAACAAGGACTTCACGACCAAAGAGCGCGGCAGCAATTTGCGAGACAGCTGGGTTTTTAGCGGCGCCACCAATCAAGATAATTCGCTTTACATTTACGCCTAACTTTTCTAAAGCATCAACGGCATCAACTAAACCGCAGAGCATGCCCTCGACCATTGCGCGAGCGATATCTGACGCATTTGAGTTATTTAAATTCATTCCACCAAAGACACCGGTTGCATGTGGACGGTTAGGGGTTCGCTCACCTTCGAAGTAGGGCAGTAGCGAAAGACCGTTAGCGCCAGGATTTGCACTGAGAGCAAGTGCACCTACTTCGTCATGAGTTTTTCCTAGGATGCGAG
Source organism: Actinomycetota bacterium (assembly GCA_041158325.1). Classification (GTDB taxonomy): domain Bacteria; phylum Actinomycetota; class Actinomycetes; order Nanopelagicales; family Nanopelagicaceae; genus Planktophila. The sequence goes on from JBEBBQ010000122.1 coordinate 8,537, forward strand.
TTGCTGCATCCAAGATGCGCGCTGCATTTAAAGTACAGACAAGTGGCAAGAAGCGACCAGTTGCATCAGCGAAACCAGCAACTTGGCCTGATGCGTCATGGGTTGGAGTATCGGAAACTGCAAAGGCGGTTCCACTTGTGCCAAGTGAGACAACAACATCTCCGGCTTGTGCCTGAATGCCTAGAGCTGCGGCAGCATTGTCGCCCGCACCTGGAGCGATAGGAATTCCAGATGGAGTTGTTCCACCAAATTGTGCTGGTGAAATTATTCTGGGTAGATGTATTTCGCGATCGGTGCGTAGAACCTTTGCCAAGATATCGCGGCGATATTGCGAAGTTGTTGGATCAAAGTAACCGGTACCCGATGCTTCGCTGCGATCTGAGAAAAGTTTTCCAAAATCTAACGCGCCACCTTTTCCATGTTGTATCTGCCAAGATAACCAATCATGGGGGAGAGCGACACCAGCAACCTTTGCCGCGTTATCTTTCTCAGAATCTGCCAGCCAACGTAACTTTGTAGCGGTAAATGATGCAACTAATACCGAACCAACTTGCTTGGCAGTTTCTGCATCTCCACCAAGTTCTTTATTTAGTGCAGCTGCTGCATCTGCGGAGCGAGTGTCATTCCAGAGCAGCGCATCACGAATAACTTTTCCATCAGAGTCGAGTGCAACCATTCCATGCTGCTGTCCACCGATTGAGATCGCTTCTACATCTCCAAGGCCGCCGGCTGCTGCAATCGCAGTATCTAGCGCCTTCACCCAATGTTCAGGATTTACTTCTGTGCCATCTGGGTGTGTAGCGCGGCCTTCGCGCACTAACTCGCCAGTAACGCTATCTCGAATGACCACCTTGCAAGATTGAGTAGATGAATCCACGCCCGCGATGAGTTTTCGGTTAGCCATGGGTAGAGGTTAGACTGTGCCTGTCAACGTTGACCACTTTTTCTCAAGTCTAAAATTCATTTTGGCTTAGATTTATAAATTTTCGAACTGGAGTTTTCATGCGTATTGGCGTCCTAACAGGTGGCGGAGATTGCCCTGGTCTTAATGCGGTTATCCGCGCAGTAGTGCGTAAAGGTGTAAAGGAATATGGCCACGAATTTGTTGGCTTCCGTGATGGCTGGAAAGGCCCACTCGAGAACTACACAATGGAGCTCAACCTTGAGACAACCCGCGGCATCTTGCCTCGCGGCGGAACCATCCTTGGGTCATCCCGTACCAACCCATTTAAAATTGAAAACGGCGTAGAACGCATCAAGCAGAACCTTGCTGATCAAGGAATCGATGCGCTAATCGCAATCGGTGGCGAAGATACCCTTGGCGTTGCAACAAAGCTAGATGCGTTGGGCGTAAAGGTAATCGGCGTTCCAAAGACAATCGATAACGACCTCAATAACACTGATTACACATTTGGTTTCGATACTTCAGTAAACATTGCAGTTGAAGCGATCGATCGCCTACACACAACCGCTGAATCACATCACCGCGCACTTATCGTTGAAGTTATGGGCCGCCATGCAGGCTGGATCGCACTTCACTCAGGTATCGCAGGTGGCGCCGCTTGTATCTTGATCCCAGAAGTTAAATTCTCTGTAGATAAGGTCTGCGAATTAGTTGAGTCTCGCTTTAAGAGCAGCTACGCACCAATCATCGTCATCGCAGAAGGCGCAATTCCTCAAGATGGCGACATGATCACTAAGGATTCAGAGCTCGATGCTTTCGGTCACGTAAAGCTTTCTGGAATCGGCGAATGGCTTGCTAAGCAGATCGAAGCCAAGACCGGCAAAGAAGCACGCACATCTGTACTCGGCCACATCCAACGTGGTGGAACACCAACAGCCTTCGACCGCGTACTTGCTACTCGCTTTGGTTTGCAGGCGATCACCGCTGCATCTGAAGGCGACTGGGGCAAGATGGTCGCTCTTCACGGAACAGATATCGTCCGAGTTCCGCTTGCGACAGCAACTGAGAAGCTAAAGACCGTTCCGGTTGAGCGCTACAAGGAGTCAGAGATCTTCTTCGGATAATTCTCACCCGAGAAACTATCTGAGCAAACTACTCTTATCCTTATGATGAATTCACCCCAAAATTCACTAGATACTCTCTTCACCCCTGGTCTCGTTGCGGCGCAACAACCGCAGTGGCCAGGTGGTGTCGATGGTGCTCCCGTGAAATCGGCGGTAGCTCAATTGAAATCTTTCCCACCACTTGTCTTTGCTGGCGAGTGCGATGATTTGAAGGCGAAGATTGCCGAAGCTGCTGCAGGGCGTGCCTTCTGGTTACAAGGCGGAGATTGCGCAGAAACATTTGCAGCCGCAACAGCAGATTCAATTCGCAATCGCATCAAGACAATTTTGCAGATGGCCGCTGTATTGCAGTACTACTCAAGCTTGCCAGTAGTAAAAGTTGGCCGCATGGCTGGGCAATTTGCTAAGCCTCGTTCCAATGATTTTGAAACGCGCGGAGATGTAACGCTTCCTGCCTACCGCGGAGATGCCGTTAATGATCTGGAATTCAATGAAGCATCACGTACTCCAGATCCAGATCGCATGGTTCGCGTTTACAACACATCAGCTGCAACTCTTAACTTAGTTCGCGCCTTCACCCAAGGTGGGTTCGCAGATCTGCGCCAAGTTCACGAGTGGAACAAGGGCTTTATCCGCGACTCATCAGTTGGTGATCGCTACGAACAAATGGCGCGCGAGATCGGTCGTGCTTTAGATTTTATGAAGTCAGCCGGCGTTGACCCAGATTCATTTAAATCTGTTGACTTCTACTCCAGCCACGAAGCGTTGATCATGGAGTACGAGAAGGCGCTTACACGCATCGATTCACGTACCCAACTTCCTTACGATGTTTCAGCACACTTCTTATGGATCGGCGAACGCACTCGTCAACTAGATGGTGCACATATTGATTTTGCAGCCAAGGTTCGCAACCCAATTGGCGTAAAGCTCGGACCTAAATCAACAGTCGATGATGCACTCGCATTGATCGATCGCCTTGATCCAAATCGCGAGCCAGGTCGCCTCACCTTTATTACACGCATGGGCGCAGGAAAGATCCGCGAAGCGCTGCCTGCACTTGTTGATGGCGTTACTAAATCAGGTGCACAAGTACTTTGGGTCTGCGATCCAATGCACGGCAATACCTTTGAAGCAGTAACTGGCTATAAGACCCGTCGCTTTGATGATGTTATGGATGAAGTTAAGGGATTCTTTGAAGTTCATAAGAGCCTCGGCACACATCCAGGCGGTATCCATATCGAGTTAACCGGTGATGATGTCACTGAATGCCTCGGTGGAGGAGAGCAGATCTCTGAAACTGATTTGGCTACACGTTATGAAAGCGCCTGCGATCCACGTCTGAACCATTCTCAGTCGCTGGAACTTGCCTTCTTAGTTGCTGAAATGTTGCGCGATCGCTAATTTAGCGGACGTGGCACTGCAGATCTCGCAATACAAATCTCCTATCGGGGTTCTAAATCTCATTGCTGATGATCAAATACTTCTCGGACTTAATCTTTCTAACGTGAAAGCGCTAAAGGACGGCGTTTCGCAAGATGATTATCAAAAGGGATTTAAAGAAGTTTCTAAGATTCCCGTTATTACTGATTTATTAAACGATTACTTTGCTGGAGATATATCTGCAATTAATGGCATTTCTGTGCGCCAACCCGGTGCGCCTTTTTCACAGGCGGCCTGGAAAGCGATGCGCAAAGTTAAGGGCGGGAAAGTTCTTTCTTATGCCGATCTGGCAGATCGCGCTGGTTCACCAGCTGCGGTGCGCGCTGCAGGTTCGGCATGTGCCAAGAATGCAATTGCTCTTGTCGTGCCATGCCATCGAATTGTTAAAACAGGGGGAGCGCTCGGCAACTACGCCTATGGGCTAAGCAAGAAAGAGTGGCTATTACGCCACGAGAACGCGCTTTAATATTTCAATTGCGCCAGCACATTGTTCATCATCAAAATCTAAGTGAGTAACTAAGCGCGCATACTTTGGACCAAGTGCGCTGATCCATAACCCGGCTTCACGACAACGAGTTGCTAGCTCTGCCGCTGTGTAAGGAGCGTTGGTTAGATCTAGTCCAACGATATTTGTCTCAACTAAAGCAGGATCTACAAATGACTTATCTATTGCAGCGATGGCAACGGCCAACTCTTTAGCGCGGCGATGATCTTCTGATAAACGGGCAATATTGTTATCAAGTGCGTAATGGGCAGCACCAGCCAGCAAACCAACTTGGCGCATTCCGGCTCCATAACGTTTGCGCCAAACTCTTGCCTTAGCCACGCGTTCTTTGGTGCTGAGCATTACTGATCCAATTGGTGCGCCTAGCCCTTTAGATAAGCAGACGCTGATGGTGTCGAAGTACTTTCCGTAATCGTTGAAAGCAACTCCACTTGCAACGTGGGCGTTCCAGATTCGTGCACCATCTAAGTGAAGGGCTACTCCAATTTCATCTGCCCCTTTTCGAAGCGCTTTAATTTCCTCAATCGGCTGAACAGTTCCGCCACCAAAGTTATGGGTATTTTCAACTGCAATCGCAGTGGTTGAAACTAAATAAGGACCAGAGTTTGGGCGGGCAATTTCTAGCGCATCTGCGGCAACCAACAAACCGTTTTTGGCGGGCCAAGTGCGCGTTGTAATTCCACTAAAGACTGCAGCAGCGCCTAGTTCGGCGCGAACAATATGTGAATTAGTCTCGGCGATTAACTCTTCACCAGGTGCAACCAGCATACGAATTGCTAACTGATTAGCTAGTGATCCGGTTGGAGTGAAGACTCCGGCTTCTTTTCCAAAGAGCGCAGCCACTCGTTCTTCTAGTGAGTTAACTGTTGGATCATCGCTGTAGACATCATCGCCAACTTCAGCGTTGGCCATCGCATGGCGCATCGCCTGTGATGGGCGCGTTACAGTATCGGAGCGAAGATCAATTGGGCTGGCCATGGCCTAAGCCTCTCACGCCTCTTTCATAACGATCAAATACATGGCAATTACAACCAAGATTCCACCAATTGATACTTGAAGTGAAAGTGATTCGCCACCAAAGGCGACGGCAAAGAGCGCTGCAAAGACAACTTCCATAGTCAGGATCACTGCAACCTTTGTTGAAGTCATATGTGCTTGTGACCAAGTTTGTACGATGAAGGCAACTGCGGTGCAAACAACCGCGGTGAAAACTACTACGCCCCAAACACC
>JBEBBQ010000123.1:0-3496 GCA_041158325.1 Actinomycetota bacterium
AGGATCATGCAGGTAATTCGCGCACTACACGTACGTTGACCTTGCTCGTTGGTAATCACGATCTCGTAAACGCATAAGGTTTTGCCGAGCGAAACTGCAGTTGCAACACCTGTTACAAATCCGGAAATAGCTGATTTGAGGTGCGTTGCGTTGATATCTACGCCGACAATTTTCCGGTTAGGGCCAGCGTGAAGTTGCGTTCCAATTGAACCAAGTGATTCGGCTAAGACAACATTTGCTCCACCATGAAGTAACCCGATTGGTTGCGTATTTCCTTCAACTGGCATACGACCAACTAGGCGCTCAGGGGAGGCCTCAAGGATCTCAATTCCCATCTTCTTATCGAGGGCGCCGCTACCGCGTTCGCGAATTAACTCTAAATAGTTTGGGGTATTTTCTGGCTGCGTCATAGTTCGAAATAGTAACTTGTTAACGGGTACTTCTCTAGGATGGCGCCATGGCCCAGAAGCGTTTATTACTTATCGACGGCCATTCAATGGCATATCGCGCCTTCTTTGCATTACCAGCTGAGAATTTCACAACCGCACAGGGTCAACACACGAATGCTATTTACGGCTTTGCCACGATGCTGATTTCACTTTTGAAGGACGAAAAACCAACGCATGTTGCAGTTGCCTTCGATGTTTCTCGCAAGACTTTCCGCACCGATATCTTCCCCGATTACAAAGCCAATCGAGCCAAAACCCCCGATGAATTTAGATCTCAGATGTCTTACTTAAATGATTTAGTAAAGGGATTTGGAATAACGCAGTTTGCGCTTGAGGGTTACGAAGCAGATGACATCATCGCAACTATCACCAAGCAGGCAGAGCGCGAAGGTGCTGAAGTTTTAATCTGTACCGGCGATCGTGACAGTTTTCAGTTGGTGACCGAAAAGACCACCGTGCTCTATCCCAAGCGCGGAGTATCAGAGCTAGCGCGCATGACGCCAGATGCCGTGCAAGAGAAGTACGGAATGAGCCCTGACCAATATCCAGATTTTGCTGCGCTGCGCGGTGACCCCAGCGATAACTTGCCATCGATTCCCGGTGTTGGTGAAAAGACCGCTGCCAAGTGGATCGTTGAATATGGATCTCTAAAAGATTTGATTTCCAACGTCGATAAAGTAGGCGGAAAAGTTGGCCAATCACTGCGTGACAATATCGACGATGTAATACGCAACCGTGAACTAACTCAACTCGTTCACGATGCCCCAATCGAATATCAAATTGATGCACTTGCTTGGGCCGGGGTCGTGGAAAGTGATCTCACTAAGTTGTTTGAACAACTTGAGTTTCGCACTCTAAAAGATCGACTTAAACCAATCCTTAACCCAGACTCTGTTGTACGAGAGGTTAAGGCGAAAAGCGGCAATGACGAGTTCACCCTCTTTGCTGATGTGATTGAAGGAGGAACGCTTTCTGCGGAAGAGTTAAGCGAGAAGATTTCTCAGCACCCAGGAGATATTGCCTTATCTTTTGAGCTAGTTGATGAGAAGTTGCATCGCTATGCCGTTGCCTTTAACCCAAGCGATGTCTATTTAATTCATTCTGCGCAAATGGGGGAGTGGGCCCAAGATCTAAAAGTTTCGAAGATTGCACATGATGCAAAGTCACTTGCTCGCGAGAATCTACTTGATGGAGTCGTGTTCGATACTGCACTTGCTGCCTACTTAGTTAACCCAGGCGTGCGCGCCCAAGAGCTACCTGATCTGTTAGAGCGCTGGGGAGATGGCGCCCAGATTGATTCTTCTTCTCCGGAGCAGGCACTCCTTACAAGCGCAGCCGCGCTCTTTAAACTTCGAGATTCATTGTTAACCGAAATGAAGGATCGCGGCGTATTTGCGCTCTTTACAGATCTAGAGCTTCCTATAGCTCATCTGCTCGCAGTTATGGAGAACCGCGGTATCGCAGTTGATCGCAAGGAGTTAGAGAAGTTAGCAGTGTTCTTCGAAGGTGAAGTGGCCCGCGAGACAAAGGCGGCTCATCTAGCCGCCGGCCATGAATTTAACGTGGCATCACCAAAGCAACTTCAAGTTGTTCTCTTCGAAGAGCTCAATCTTCCTAAGACAAAGAAGATCAAGACTGGTTTCACAACTGATGCTGAGGCGCTCAACTGGTTATTTGAAAAGACCAAGCACCCACTCCTTGAATCGCTCCTGCGTATTCGCGAGACAAAGAAACTTGGCACAACTGTTGAAGGCCTGATCGCTGAGATAGGTAGAGATGGGCGGATCCGAACCCACTTTGCGCAAACCGTTGCAGCAACAGGGCGCCTTTCATCTGTTGGACCAAACTTGCAGAACATTCCGGTACGCACCGAAGAAGGCCGCAGTATCCGCAACGCCTTTATCGCAGGTGCGGGATTTAGCGGACTCTTAACCGCTGATTACAGCCAGATCGAAATGCGCATCATGGCCCATCTCTCAAACGATGCTGGGCTACTTGCCGCATTTGAAACCGGCGAAGACCTACATGCCACTGTTGCTGGTCTTGTCTTTGGGGTAAAAGCCAATGAAGTTGATTCAGAGATGCGCCGTCAGATTAAAGCAATGTCATATGGGCTTGCCTATGGTTTGAGTTCTTATGGTCTTGCCGCACAGTTAGATCTCTCACCACCTGCCGCACAGGATTTAATGGATCGTTACTTCCAGCGCTTTGGTGGAATCCGTGACTACTTAAGTAGCGTTGTCGAACAGGCGCGCAAAGTTGGATATACCGAGACAGTTATGGGGCGCAGACGCTATCTGCCAGATTTAATGCACGATAACCGCCAGCGTCGAGAGATTGCAGAACGAATGGCGCTTAATGCACCAATTCAAGGTTCGGCGGCCGACATCATTAAGCAGGCGATGCTAAATGTGCAACGCGCACTAGTTAAGGAGAATCTAAATTCTCGGCTATTGCTGCAGGTACATGATGAGTTGATTCTAGAAGTCAGCGCAGGTGAAGAAGATGCGCTGACCAACTTAGTTCGCCGCGAGATGGGTTCGGCATTCCCGCTTAAAGCACCGCTCGATGTCAGCGTCGGTATCGGAAAGAGTTGGAACGAAGCAGCGCATTAAAAAGATCTATTTCTAGGTAGCGCTATTGCTCAAATCTTCAATAGCCGCAAGATCTTCTTCATCTGTAGGAAGATCGTTAGCTGCTGCAAGACGGCCTCGTCCGATTGTAAGAATTACAAATCCAGTGAGAATCATCAGTGGAAGCATCGCAAGACCGTAACGCGGTGATAGGTGTTCCGAAACTATTCCACCCACAGCAGCACCAACTGCCATAAAACATCCTTCAACCCTCCAGATCCATCCCAGTGAAGATGTCTGTGATCCCTTAGGGCGAACAGCTTCTAAAACTTCAAAGTAAAAGACTTGTACTGCGCCACCGAGAAATCCGATAGATGCTCCGACTAAAGCCATGGTCCAATCGGGATATGTAAATGCAATTGGAAGACAAGCAACTCCCCAGAGGAAGTAAGCGCGACGAAGGGCTGAAAGTGG
>JBEBBQ010000124.1:0-4801 GCA_041158325.1 Actinomycetota bacterium
ACCTAATGACCTATGTAACTTATGTTTTGATTGAGCTCTTTGGTTTCTCGAAAGAGAAAGCCCACGAGTTAATGATGAAAATTCACACCGAAGGTAAAGCGATTGTTTCAACAGGAAGTCGCGAAGAGATGGAACATGATGTGGCTCGTCTTCACGAATACGGCCTCTGGGCAACTTTGCAACGCGGAGACCAGGCGCTATGACATCTGAAGGATTTAAACGCCACGGCAGCAATTCTTATGTTGCTCAATTTGCTGAAAATGAACGCGAGATTTTAATTAACTTGGCCGAACAAATCATTGAACTACTTGCCGAACGCGTAGACCATGGACACGAAGATCCACTTGCCGCCATGGTTGGAATAACAACACACGATTCACCACCCGAAGATGAGGTACTGCATCGCCTCTTGCCCAATGCTTATCAAGATCAAGTAGATTCGGCAGAGTTTCGTAGATACACCGAATCCACGCTTCGCAATAAGAAGCAGGCCCATGCAATGGCGATGCGAATGTATTTAAAGAGTGCTAAAGATGGAACAGTTGATCTTGATCACGATAGCGCCAACGCTTGGCTTGGTGCTGTTAACGATATTCGCTTAGCGCTCGGTGTTCGTTTAAATGTTCAAGAACGAACCAGCGATGAATTAGAACTTTTAGCTCCTGATGATCCGCTGCGTGGCGTCTATATTGTTTATGGATGGCTCGGTTGGTTGCAAGAAGGTTTGTTAGCAGCGCTTATGGATGAGAGTTAGGATACGACTCTTATGTCACTAACTATCTCTAGAGCTTTCGTCGATGCAATTGTTGAACAATCGCGTGCTGAGTATCCAGATGAATGCTGTGGCGTAATTCTTGGTCCAGTAGGTAAGGACACCCCGGTGCGCTTAAAGCCGATGATAAATGCGGCTCACTCGCCAACTTTCTATGAATTTGATCCAAAAGATTTATTGGCGCTTTATCGCGAAGTAGACGATAACGATGAGGAAATTGTTGTTATCTATCACTCGCACACCGAGACCGAAGCCTTTCCATCCCGCACGGATATCGCATATGCCGGCGAACCAGGTGCGCACTATGTCTTGGTCTCTAGCCGCAAAGAGATTGCACCTGCAATTGAATTTCGCTCCTTCCGAATAATTGATGGAGTCGTAACCGAGGAAGAAGTTTCAATTACCGATTAGCCCCAATCTTGGCCATAATAAGGTCATGAGCATCGATGTACGTATCCCAACAATTCTTCGTCCTTTCACTAAGGATCAAAAAGCGGTAACTGCAAGCGGAACAACACTCAGCGCGGTTATCTCAGATCTCGATGCGCAGTACCCAGGAATTGGCGATCGCCTCCTTGAAAACGGTGCGCTCCGCCGCTTTATTAACATCTATGTAAATGATGAAGATGTGCGCTTTCTCGGAAGTTTAGAAGCGCCAGTTAAAGATGGTGATTCAGTAACAATTCTTCCTGCTGTCGCTGGCGGTTAATTTTGTCGCGTTATGACTCGCTCGAAGCATCAGTAGGTAATACACCGCTAATCGGTTTGCCTCGACTTTCACCTGCTCCAAACGTTCGTCTCTGGGCGAAGATGGAAGATCGCAACCCAACTGGTTCGATTAAAGATCGCACAGCGATCTCAATGATTAACGAAGCTGAAAAGAGCGGCCAGTTAAAACCGGGTGCAACAATTCTGGAACCAACGAGTGGTAACACCGGAATCTCACTTGCGATGGCGGCCAAGGTTCGTGGCTATAAATTGATTTGTGTAATGCCAGAGAACACAAGTCCCGAACGTCGCCAACTTCTTGAGATGTGGGGCGCCAAGATAATTTCATCTCCCGCTGCTGGAGGATCTAATGAAGCGGTGCGCGTTGCCAAAGAATTAGCTTCGCAGAACCCAGATTGGGTTTTTCTTTATCAATATGGCAATCCCGCAAATACCAAGGCGCATTACGAAGGCACTGGCCCCGAAATATTTAAAGATCTGCCAACTATTACTCACTTTGTGGCAGGACTTGGAACAACTGGGACTTTGATGGGCGCTGGTCGCTATCTTCGTGAGCAGAACCCCGATGTTCAAATCATCGCCGCCGAACCACGTTACGGCGAAGTTGTTTATGGTCTACGAAATATTGATGAAGGCTTTGTTCCAGAGTTATATGACGCATCTGTTCTGACTCGTCGCTTTTCAGTAGGTGCAGAAGATTCAGTTCGTCGCGTGCGTGAGCTACTTGAAGTTGAAGGAATTTTTGCCGGAATTTCAACTGGTGCGATTTTGCATGCGGCGATCGCAATGGCTAATGAGGCCCTTGCTGCAGGACGTGATGCAGATATTGCATTTATCGTCTGCGATGCGGGCTGGAAATATCTTTCAACTGGTATTTATGGTTCAGAGATTGAAGAAGCAACCGAAGGGCTCGACGGCACGCTCTGGGCTTAAGGTGTGAGGCGGTAGTCTTGCCCTGTGAGCGATGCACCAATCGGAATATTCGATTCAGGAGTCGGCGGTTTAACCGTCGCACGTGCAATTCTCGACCAACTTCCAAATGAATCTACGCTCTATGTGGGCGATACCGCGCGCGGTCCTTATGGTCCAAGACCACTTGCTGAAGTTCGCACCTTCGCTCTCGAAACTCTCGACTATCTAGTTGAGCAAGGCGTAAAGGCTTTGGTAATTGCCTGTAACACTGCAAGTGCTGCGATGTTGCGCGATGCCCGCGAGCGTTACTCCATTCCAGTAATTGAAGTGATTCAACCTGCAGTTCGTCGCGCAGTTGCGGCTACTCGCACTGGTCGTATCGGTGTAATTGGTACACGCGCAACCATTGATTCGAAAGCTTATTTGGATGCATTTGCTGCGGCACCGCAACTGGAGATAACTTCAATCGCCTGCCCGTTATTTGTGGAATTTGTTGAGCGCGGTGAAACATCAGGGGAGGCGATCACTAAGGTCGCACGTGAATACCTAAAGCCAGTTATGGATGCTGATGTAGATACCTTGGTATTAGGTTGCACCCACTACCCACTTTTAACAGGCGTAATTTCCTATGTAATGGGCAATAACGTCTCACTCGTATCTAGCGCAGAAGAGACTGCAAAAGATCTTTACCGAACACTTGTAGAAAATTCACTTCTGCGCGCTCCATCTTCTACCCCTGCAACACATCGCTTCTTGGCTACCGGAGATTCGGCAGCATTCGAAGTTTTGGCACGTCGATTCTTGGGACCTGAAGTGGGTTCCGTGCAGCACATAGATCACCTCCGATAAAACCGAATAAATAGAATGGATGCCCATGGCACGCAACGATGGAAGAACAAATAGCCAGCTGCGCGAAATTAAAGTAACGCGCAAATGGTTAGACCATGCTGAAGGCTCAGTCTTGGTTGAATTCGGAAAGACTCGCGTTCTCTGCGTTGCATCATTTACGCCAGGTGTTCCACGTTGGTTAAAAGATTCTGGAAATGGTTGGGTAACTTCGGAATATGCAATGTTGCCACGTGCAACTCACACCCGTTCTGATCGCGAAAGCGTTAAGGGAAAGCTCGGCGGACGCACTCAAGAAATCTCGCGCCTAGTCGGCCGTTCACTTCGTGCGATTGTGGATATGAAGGAACTTGGCGAAAACACAATTGTTATTGACTGCGATGTCTTGCAGGCAGATGGTGGAACACGCACTGCGGCAATTACAGGCGCATATGTTGCTCTCGCTGATGCAATTTCTTGGGCGAAGTCACAAGGTCATATCAAGGCAGATTCAAAGCCGTTAAGTGATTCCGTTGCCGCAGTCTCTGTCGGAATTATTGATGGTGTTCCAATGCTCGATCTTTGCTACGAAGAAGATGTGCGCGCTGATACCGATATGAACGTTGTCTGCAGTGGCGATGGGCGCTTTATCGAAGTTCAAGGAACTGCTGAAGGCGTGCCATTTGATCGCAACTTACTTGATTCACTTCTAGATCTCGCAGTTGCTGGCTGTGTAGAACTCGGCGAAATTCAAAAGGCCGCACTAGCCAAGTGAGTTCAACACAAACTCCTCATAAATTACTTCTCGCAACGCGCAATAAAGGCAAGATCGAAGAGTTTCGTCGCATCCTGGAAGATATTGCTGCAGGGCAGATTGAATTAGTAGGCCTTGATCAATTTCCGAACCTCCATGATGTCGATGAAACCGGTTCAACTTTTGAAGAGAATGCTTTGTTAAAGGCGCGTGAGATGTGTGAAGCAGCCGGAATTCCAGCGATCGCAGATGACAGCGGACTTTGCGTTGATTTTTTAAATGGTGATCCTGGAATTTTCTCTGCGCGCTGGGCGGGCAGCCATGGTGATGACAAAGCAAACATTGCAAAAGTTTTGGCCTCACTTGCAGATGTTCCAGATGAGAAGCGCAGCGCACACTTCACTTGCGTTGCGGCACTGGCTTTGCCCGATGGCCGCACCCACGTTGAAGAAGGAAATTTCGACGGTTGGATACTGCGTGAGGCGATTGGGGATCAGGGATTTGGCTACGATCCAATTTTCCGTCCTGATGGTTACTCAATATCTAGCGCACAAATGAGCGCGGAGGAGAAGGATGCGATAAGCCATCGCGGAAAATCACTCCGCGCTATCGCACCCCATGTCATCAATTTGCTCAACTCCCTAGGCTAAACTTGGCCTATACGAGTTAGTTCAATCCCTGATCGTTTCCAATTTTCAAAGGAGTCACATCGTGGCAGTTAAGAAGAAAGCACCGGCTAAGAAGAAGGCCGCAGCGAAAAAAGTTGTGAAGAAGGTTGCCAAGAAGGCTCCAGCTAAGAAGAAGGCCAC
>JBEBBQ010000125.1:0-6369 GCA_041158325.1 Actinomycetota bacterium
TTGGCGCCTTCTAGAATTGCGCTCTCGGTACGGCGGTGAGTTGCGCCTTGGGTGGCGTACTTAGGCTGCGTCGACAACGGACAACTTCGCACTCTCTTGAGACTTGAGCTCAAGTGAGACGTTGGCAATTACAGAAGAGAGAGTTAGATCTAGCGCTTCGCAAATTGCATTTAAAAGTTCTGAGGACGCTTCTTTTTGGCCGCGTTCAACTTCAGAGAGGTAACCCAGAGAGACGCGCGCTTCTCGAGCAACATCGCGCAAGGTGCGTGATTGTTCGGTGCGAGCAGCGCGCAAGGTCTGACCAACTGCGGTACGTAATAGCGCCATCGTGGCCATCCCTTCTCCTATTTATCGCGTTGTCTAAGGATACGCGCAAAAGAGGCGATCGCGCTTGCTACGGTGGCGTTTCGCACAACTTCACGTTCGCCAGTTAGCGAAAGTTCGATGACTTGAACCACCGGGCCAACAAAGGCCACGAAAACGCGGCCGGCATCCGAGCCATCGGATGGACCAGGTCCTGCAACTCCCGTTGTTGCGATCGCCCAAGTGGAACCAAAAGATTTGTTGGCACCACGTCCCATTTCAATTGCCACTTCTTCGCTAACAACTGAACGTTCAGCAATAAGAGATTCATCTACGTCGAGATGCGAAACCTTTATCTCGGGGCGATAAGCAGTGAGTGAACCAAGGAAAACATCTGAAGCACCCGGAACAATTGTTAAAGCGTTACTTAATCCTCCGGCAGTTAGTGATTCGGCAGTGGATAGCGTTTCGCCACGGGCACGCAATGAGTTATGGATATCAGATACAAGTCCGATAATCTCATTTGAAAGCGCCATAGTGACTCCGAGTAAAACTAAGTAGTGGTCTGCGGTCTAAAGGCAGATCGTACATAGTAAGCACCGGTAACGATAGTGAGTGCGATCGCAATGTACATAAATCCATCACGGAACCAGTAGAGCGAAGGATCTAACGGCAGAACATAGAAACCGGTTCCAAAACCTTGGAAGGCTGCCTTTATCTTTCCACCCTTATTTGCTGGAATCACTCCCCGCTTAACGATTGCCAATCTGAAGAAAGTTATTCCTATTTCGCGCGCCAAAATCACGATCGTAATCCACCAAGGCATGCGATCGAGAATTGATAGGCAGATCATTGCCGTACCGACCATTGCCTTGTCGGCAACTGGATCGAGAAATTTACCTAGCTCGGTTATTTGCTGGCGACTGCGCGCTAACTTGCCATCGACAATATCAGTTAGGCCTAGAATGAAAAATATCCACCACGAAATAATCTGCCAGTTGTAATCATCTCCCCCGTTCATGAAGAGAGCAACTGCACCAAACGGGATTAAGGCAAGTCGTGCAATCGTTAACGAATTGGGAGTTATGAAAGCTGGAACTCTCACAGCGCACGCGCCACTAAATCTGCACCCATGGATTCGATCACCACGGCATCAATATATTGCCCAACTTTAAAATTGGTTCCGATAAATGAAGTTGTGCCATCTACTTCAGGCCCTTGGTGTGCGGCGCGCCCTTCCTGCAGCTCTTCATCCTCGATCAAGACGCGCACGGTCTCCCCAATACGAGCAGCGGCGCGCATTGAAACCATCTCATCAGCCAAAGAAGAAAGCGCTTCTACCCGTTCGCGGATAACTTCTTCGGCTACTTTTTCGGATAAATCTAGCGCTTCGGTATTGTCTTCATCGGAGTATCCAAAGATGCCAATTGCATCTAATTTCGCAGCGCTAATGAAGTTTGCAAGATCGTCATAATCCTCTTGCGTCTCTCCCGGAAAACCGACGATGAAGTTAGAGCGAATACCGGCTTCAGGTGATAGCGCCCTGATCTGAGTAATCAGATGTAAGAATTTTTCAGAATCGCCAAAGCGGCGCATCCGGCGCAAGACTGTAGGGCTGGTGTGCTGGAAAGAGAGATCAAAATATGGAGCAACTTTCTCATTTTCAATCATCGCTTGCAGCAGTGACGGACGCATCTCCGCTGGCTGCAGATAAGAAAGGCGAACTCTTTCGATCCCCTCAATGGCAGCGAAGTCAGGAAGAATCTTTTCCATCAACTTTAAATCGCCGAGATCTTTTCCATATGAAGTCGTATTCTCACTAACCAGGAATAGCTCAGTGACTCCGTTTTTAGCGAGCCATTTTCCTTCTTCAATAACTTCAGTTGGCTTACGTGAGATAAATGAACCACGGAAATATGGAATGGCGCAGAAAGAACAGCGGCGATCACAACCGGAGGCGATCTTTAGCGGAGCCCACGGTGCATCACCTAAACGCTTGCGAAAGAGCGAACCTCCCGCGCCGAGTGTCGACGCATATGACTCATCTATCGCCTCTTGTCGCGCAGCAGGACGATCTGCTGGCGCTATAGGTAGAAGTGATCTGCGATCTCTTGGAACATGAGGGGTGTGCGCATTTCCAGAAACAATTGATTGCAATCGTGCAGAAATATCTTGGTAATCATCAAATCCCAAAATGCCATCTGCCTCTGGCAACGCTTTAGCTAACTCTTGCCCGTAACGCTCGGCCATACAGCCAACAGCGACAACAGCACGCGTAGTTCCGTGGCCTTTAAGAGAATTGGCTTCAAGCAAGGCGTCAATAGAATCTTTTTTCGCAGATTCGATAAAACCACAAGTATTTACGACAGCTACTTCGGCATCTTCAACTTCGCTAACGAGAGTCCAGCCATCGGCTGCTAAACGACCTGCGAGTTCTTCGGAGTCGACTTCATTACGGGCGCAGCCCATGGTGACGATTGCAACTGTCCGACTCATTTGTCAGATGGTACAGCGTGCAGAGATTACTTGGATCTAAAAGTCTTGCGAATCTCTTGGTTACGTGCACCTAACGGCGCTAATTTCTCACCATTTAGCGTTAAATCAAGATCTCCTGCATTGCTGAGATAGATACTGATAGATGTTGGTGCGCTAAAGGTCTTGGTGTCACCTTGAAAGATTGGGTCTTGAAAAAGTGTTTTGCCACCTACGACTACGTGAATATTTGAACTTCCCCGAGTCGCCGAAATAGTTAGCTTCATTTCTCCGTCGGCTGGCGCAGGAACGCTTTCAGTTGTTGCGGGTTCTGTAGCAACCGCTGAAGCAGAGACTGAAGGGGTTGGCGTTGCCGATGGGGTTGATGTCGCTACTGGAGTAATTGTTGTCTCAGAATTTGAAAGAATAATTTGACCAATAGCAATCGCTGATAAGAGAACGACTGAAGCGATAACCAGCGACTTTGGCTTGATTGATTTACGCTCTGTCGGAATTCGCGTCACGTTATTCTCGACCAACATATCGTGAATCTTTCGTGATTGGCTGGAGTGCTCTTCGTTGTAAAGATCGATCAGCGTCTGGGCCTCGACAAAGATGTGGCTTGCAATGTTACGGAGATGGCCTCGAGCATAAGTATCACCACCGCAATTTATAAAGTTATTTTTTTCCATTTCGGCAAGCAATCCAGAGCGAATGCTGACTCGAGATGAGAGTTCGTCAATGCTAAGGCCAGCGCTTTCGCGCGCACCCTGCATGAACTGACCTAATGACATCTTGACTCTCAATACTCTGAATTGGGATTACTGCTGAGTAAATTCTAGAACCCTGGCCACTCCAGCGATAGCCGTATCAGTGAATATCCCATGAAATCACCCCTAGAGATGGTCCCCCATTTGGTTAACGTCGCCGCATTTAATAATCGCGGAGCGTGGCAAGCACAGAGTCTAATTCGTCAGGCTTAACCATCACGACTCGCGCCTTGGAACCTTCAGAGGGTCCAACGATTCCGCGGGACTCCATTAAATCCATTAAGCGCCCGGCCTTTGCAAAACCAACTCGCAGTTTTCGTTGCAGCATAGAAGTAGATCCAAATTGCGTTCCAACAACTAGTTCAATTGCTTGGAGAAGTAGATCTAAATCATCACCAATCTCTTTATCGATCATCTTTGATGCTTGCGGCGGCGCTGTTACATCTTCACGATAGCGAGGTGATAGTTGCTTCTTTACGTGGTTGGTAACTGCTTCGATTTCGCGCTCTGAAACATACGCACCTTGAATGCGAATAGCGCGTGAAGCGCCCATTGGAATGAACAATCCATCGCCTTGTCCAACTAACTTCTCTGCACCAGGGCTATCTAAGATAACGCGGCTATCAGCTAGAGAACTCGTTGCAAAGGAAAGACGAGATGGAACGTTAGCCTTAATTAGGCCAGTAACTACATCCACCGATGGTCGCTGAGTAGCAAGTACTAGGTGGATACCTGCCGAACGCGCCAACTGCGTAATTCGTACAACCGATTCTTCAACTTCGCGCGCTGCCACCATCATCAAATCGGCGAGCTCATCAATGATTACCAGCAAATAAGGGTATGGCTCGACTACACGATCGCTTCCAGGAGGAGGAATTACCTTTCCGGCGCGCACTGCTTTATTAAAATCATCAATATGCCTAAATCCAAATGTTGAGAGATCTTCATAGCGAAGATCCATCTCACGAACTACCCAAGTAAGTGCATCTGCTGCTTTCTTCGGGTTGGTAATGATTGGAGTTATCAAATGTGGGATGCCTTCATATGCCGTTAGTTCAACACGCTTCGGGTCAATTAAGACTAAGCGAACTTCGTCAGGGGTGGCGCGCATCAAAATTGAAGTAATCATCGCGTTAATCATTGATGACTTACCGGCACCGGTTGCACCAGCAACTAACAAATGCGGCATCTTGGCTAAGTTGGCACAAACAAAGTTTCCTTCTACATCTTTACCCAGGGCAACCAACATAGGGTGGTGATCCTGCCCAGCCACAGTTGAGCGCATAACATCGCCTAAAGCAACGATTTCACGGTCAGTATTTGGAATCTCGATACCGACTGCAGATTTACCGGGAATCGGCGAGAGAATGCGGACATCGCTAGATGCAACTGCATATGAAATGTTTTTAGCAAGCGCCGTGATTCTTTCAACCTTAACTGCATTGCCGAGTTCTACTTCATAGCGCGTAACAGTTGGACCGCGCATAAAGCCAGTGACTTGGGCATCGATTTCGAACTGCAGAAAGACTTCGGTAAGGGCGGCAACAACGGTGTCATTAGCTTTTGATTTTGCCTTTGCAGCAGGACCGGTGCGCAACAAATCTTGCGGAGGGAGCGAATAATTTGAATCAGCAGTTAATAACAATTGCTCGGGACGCTTCCCGGTCGCTGCTGGAGAAGTAGCCGCAGTAGTCGGAGCTTGAACTACGCGAGGAACCTCAACTGTGAATTCTTCATCAAATGACTCTTCATCAATCTCTTCTTCGGTTTCGTCTGCATGCTGGTTCCAGGCAACAACCGGAGTTTCAAATGGAGGAGTATCGGTAATCTCAAAGTCTGGCTCTTCACGTTGTGGTCGCTTTGACCAGAGCCAAATACCAGTGTTCTTTACGCGAATGCCAACGGATGAAAGCGGGGTCGCAGTTGTGACCAATAAACCAAAACAGAACAACGCGATCAAGAATGGATATGCCAAGAGCGATGTCATTAACGCTTCAAGTGGCATGGATACCGCGTAGCCCAACCATCCACCGCCGTGGCGCATCGCAGTTGCACCTGTTGGATTAACGGCTCCTAGTGAACCATTTAGTAAATGTGCCAATCCGCAAGCGCTAACTACCAATGTGATTACGCCGACGATTATTCGAGAAGTTGCCTTGTGGCTATCTGGAGATCGGAATAAACGCAATGCAAAGTAGAGAATTAAGAGAGGGGCAAAGAAACCAATTCGACCAAAGGCGCCGTAGATAACTGCGTAAAGATTTCGACCCACAAAGTTATCGGCTGCAAACCAAGTTCCAGCAAATGCAGCAAGGGCGAGAATTAAAAGAAGGAAAGCTAGACCGTCGCGATGATGGGCGGGATCTAAATCGCGCGCACCTCGAGCCAAGAAACGAACCATTGAACCCAGCCCTTTGGCGATGGTTCTCCAAAGGGCGCCAATCGAACGCCCAACAAATGAGAGCGCGGTCTGACCTGCGCCACCTGATTTGCGAGTAGTTGTGCGTTTCTTCTTAGCCACACCTTTAATCTTAGCGGTCAGACCTCAATAACTACGGGAACGATCATCGGACGGCGGCGATGTTTTCCACCGACCCAACTGCCGATAGTGCGTCGTACTACTTGAGAAAGTTGATGCGTACCGTTTACACCTTCAGAAACCGCGTGCTTTAAGGCTTTTTCGATCTGACCTTTTACTTCATAAAATAAAGCTTCATCTTCATTAAATCCACGGGCGTGGATATCAGGGCCAGCGATAATTTTGCCGCTCTGCGACTCAATTACTACTACGACAGAGATAAATCCTTCTTCGCCCAGAATGCGA
>JBEBBQ010000126.1:0-5573 GCA_041158325.1 Actinomycetota bacterium
AGGTAGCGAATCTGCGATGGGCGCTTTCATTATGGATTTGAAGCCTGAACAATCTGCAGGTCAGTTGCGAGATGTTGCGCTCTGATTTCACAGCGCTCTTCGGCCTAGCACCAGAAATAATTTCCGAGGCGCCAGGGCGCGTTAACTTAATTGGCGAACATGTCGATTATTGCGACGGATTTGTTATGCCTTTCGCTATAAATGATCGGACCTACGCCGCTATCAATCGACGCAGTGATCGAAAGATCCGCATCGCATCGCTGCAACGTCCTGGTCAATTATTTGAAACAGCCCTTGATGAACTCTCCCCCGATAAATCTGGCGATTGGGAGCGTTACATCTTGGGGGTTATCTGGGCCTTTGGTGATCGCGTTACTACTGGTTTAGATGTTTTGGTTGATGGCAGAGTTGCTTTAGGTGCTGGGCTATCTTCTTCGGCAGCGCTTGAATGCTCAATAGCAATCGCTCTTAATCAATTATTCGCAGTAGAACTATCTCTACCTGAAATTGCGCGCTTGGCACAGCATTCTGAAAATGAATATGTTGGAATGCCCTGCGGGATCATGGATCAATCAGTATCGCTGATGGCCAAGGCAGGTAATGCGCTATTGCTCGATTGCCGTGATTTATCTACCGAACAAATTCCTTTTGATCTAGCAAGTTCGGGTTTAGAGCTCTTAATCATTGATACTCGCGCTCACCACGCACTTGTTGATGGCGGATATGCAGAACGTCGCGCTTCATGCGAATCAGCGGCGAAAAAACTAGGTATCAAAGCGCTGCGCGATTGCTCAATCGCGCAATTAGAGAGTTCGCGCAATAAGTTAACAGAGCTTGAATACAAACGCGCTGAACACGTTGTAAATGACATCGCCCGAGTACACCAATGTGTCGAGAATCTGAAGCGCGCTGATTTCAAATCGGTTGGTGAAATCTTGACCCAATCACATGCATCGCTACGCGATCTATTTGAGATTTCCTGCCCAGAACTCGATTTAGCGGTAGCCACCTCGCTCGCAAATAAATCACTTGGTGGTCGAATGATCGGTGGCGGATTTGGTGGAAGCGCTATCGCGCTATTTGAATTAAGCGATATCGAGCCGGCCAAGCAGGCAATTTCCAAAGCATTTTTAGAAGCAGGATTTACTGAACCAAGGTTCTTTACATCTCTGCCAAGTAGCGGTGCAGCAGTTATCAGTGGCTAAAGAGCGTTAACGGAGATAACTTCAACGCCACCAATAGCGCCAAGCACCTCAAGCAAATCTGTTGGATCAGAGCCAGGTACTGCGACGGTTACTTCATCATAGCCACGACCATCTTCAGATTTGAGCACGGTTAACCCGCGAATATCAGCGCCAGCTGCACCAATTGCTGATGCCAGCAAGCCAAGTGCACCGGGGCGATCTGGAAGTGAGATCTCTAACTTAAATAACGCCATGGAAGAAGGCTACCGTTTGCTTAACGTTTAAGTTAATTAAACCGCGGGCGCTGTTCCGAGTGTGACCTTGTAGGTCTTAGTCGTTCCATTCGGGAGGGTCATAACAACGGTAATGACAGTTCCGGGAGCGTAAGAACGAATCTTTACGATCGCAGCATCACGATTGGCGATCTTCACGCCATCAATTGAATTGATAACAGAACCAACCACGACACCGGCTTTCTCAGCACCTTCACCAGGAGTTAGCTGCAAAATCTTTGCCTGGGTATCTGCAGTCACATCATCAAATACCACGCCCATCACTGGTCTAGTAGATTTACCGGTTGCGATGATCTCTTCGATGACGCGCTTTGCCTCATTGATCGGAATGGAGAAGCCAAGACCAATGCTTCCGCCTACTCCACCTGAAGTAAGTGTGGCAATTGCAGAGTTAACACCGATGATGCGACCTTGTGTATCCACTAGCGCGCCACCAGAATTTCCTGGGTTGATCGCGGCATCAGTTTGGATTGCATTTACATAAGATGTTGAATCAAGAGTGCCAGCCGTTACTGGGCGATTTAGCGCAGAGATAATTCCTTGAGTCACTGTATTTGATAAGCCGAGTGGGGAGCCAATAGCCAGAACCTCTTCACCTACGCTGATCTTTGATGAGTCTCCAAGTGCAATTGGTGGCAAGTTGCCTTTTCTAACTTGTAGAACTGCGATGTCATACATACGATCGCGCCCAACTATGGTTGCGGCAATATCAGTGCCATCTGCAAACTCAACTTTAATCGTTCCGCTGGTTGCAGCTGCCTCAACTACGTGGTTATTGGTGATGATGTAGCTAAGTGATGTAGTGGATCTATAGATTGAACCTGATCCGGTTCCACCGCCCGATGCAGTCTTTACCGAGATTGAAACCACAGATGGGGTGACTAACGCTGCAATAGATTTGGCATTTATCGAGTTGCTACTAATCGTAATTGCGGTTTTATTGACAGGACATGCGTTGTTCTTCGCTAAAGTCAAAGCCTGGGTTCGATTATCAGCACATACAAGAACGCTACCGACAGTATTTGTCGTTGATGCAGTTGCAACAGTTCCGGCCAATAAGGCGCCGGCAACAAACGCGATAGTTACTTTCAAAGGCGTACGTGTGATTTTCATGGCTTGATCATCTCTCTTAAACCTTAGCGATTCCTGTGATTAATTTGTAAAGATTATTAGACTTCTACGATCCAGGCACCTTCAACGGCGACCTTAATCTTAGGAAGTGGCTTATTGGTGGGGCCAGAAAGAGCGTTTCCGTCACTTTCTGGATCAAAAACGGCACCGTGGCATCCACATTGCAGATTCTTAGATGCCGAGTTGTATTGCACAGTACAACCTTCGTGCGTGCAGACGGCAGAGTATGCATAAACGCCTGTTTTACTTTTGAATAAAACTGCCGGTGAACCAGATTTAGATGTGAAGTTAAATGTTTCACCTATTGAAAGCGAACTGTTCTCAATAATGTTTTGAGGGGTGGCACTAACAGCAGCTGCGGCCGATTTAGGAAAGAGCCGGCCCAGCCCAACTGCCGCAACGGTGAGCGCAGCAATGGATGAGATGCGAATGAAGCCGCGGCGATCGACAGAGATATTGCTTTTACGTCGCGAGCCGTAGAGGAATAAGAAATAAGTTAACCAAAAAACGGTATATACCGAATTACTTGCTAAGAAATATGGCTGGATATTCCAAGTGCTAGATAGCCACAATGTGAGTGAAGTTAAGAACCCGCCAAATGCCGCCCAAGTTGGCGCGATCCAAAGAAGAGTTGCAAAACCGACTGCAAACTCTGAGAGCATCACAAATATGCCAACTTGAGTTGCGTGTTCGATCATTCGGTTGAGTAGAAAATCAATCGGTGAATTTTGCGCATATGCAGCAAGTTGAGAACCAATAAATGTTGGCGAACCATCGGTTAAAAATCCAGGATCACTTGCCTTATCCCAGCCTGCATATATCCAAGTTCCACCAAGCCAGAAGCGCATAATGCGCAACGGCCAGAGTTGATTTTTCCAGGAGGCTTTTAACTTCATAATCTCAATTTAGACCCTACGGGGTGAAATCTCTTGCTGGCTGCCCCACCTGGCCTCGATCCAGGGACATCCGAATTAACAGTTCGGCGCTCTACCAACTGAGCTATGGGGCAAAGATTTACAACTTGTCGTGCAGGCGCACACTCTAGCGCACGAGGCGCAGTGGGTCTAAATCGAGCGAAGCGCTAGGTCGTGCAGTCCGCGGCGGGTGGTCTCAAGGGCCACCAGGCTCGCAAAGGCTTGGTTGTACTCCTGCTCATTTTCTACAGGATTTAACCGTTGCAACGAAGATTTAAGTTCAGCGATCGCCCTGGAAATTCCGACTTCACGCAGGCGCGCAACGATGCTTTCAACATAGTGGCCAGTTACTTCACCATCAGCGCGAATTGGCTCGACATTTAATTCGGTAAAGAGCGAACGGATATTCTCATCTGCAATCTGCTCGATTTCAATTGAGCTTTTCTCATCGGCTTGGGCGATTATCTGCGCCAATTGAATATATGCTGGATGTGAAAATGCGCCGCTTTCAATCTCGCGCCAATTCGAAATCAAAGTCGGCATCTGCAGGCGGGCCTTCAAAACTTCGCGTTCTAATATCAATCTTGGCTCTTGTGGATTTGGACGCCATTGCACTTGGGGCGCTGCTTCTTCATATGTTGCTGGAACGCTCTGCTGCGGCTGGCGTTTAACGCCTTGTGCCACCGCAGATGAAACAGTTTCAACTTCAACACCTAACCAACCCGCAAGTAAACGTGTGTACTCGGGACGAAGTGACTTGTCGCGAATCTGCGCAACTAGCGGCGCCGTTGCATTTAATGCATTAACGCGACCTTCAGCGGTATCTAATTTGTGGAGCGCAAGTTCGGTACGAATCGCAAACTCAAATAGCGGAACTCGCTTGGCGATCAAATCGCGCAAGGCTAGATCGCCTTTTTGTTGGCGCAGATCACAGGGATCGAGTCCATTTGGTTCTACAGCCACAAAGGTTTGAGTTACAAACTTTTGATCTTCAGTAAAAGCGCGCATCGCAGCTTTCTGCCCTGCGGCATCGCCATCAAAGGTAAAGATGACCTCGCCGCGGAAAGCATCATCATCCATAAGCAAGCGGCGAATAATGCGAATGTGATCAGCGCCAAATGCTGTACCGCAAGTTGCAACTGCAGTCGTGATCCCGGCTAACTGCGCAGCCATCACATCTGTATAGCCTTCAACGATTACTACTTGGCGCTTTTTGGCAATCTCTTTCTTCGCCATATCTAGCCCGTAAAGAACCTGGCTCTTCTTATAGATCGGAGTTTCAGAGGTATTTAAATACTTTGGACCTTGATCTTCTTCATCGCTAGCTAACTTTCGAGCACCAAACCCAACTACATCGCCAGAGATATCTTTAATTGGCCACGTTAGGCGATTGCGAAATTTATCGATCGGTCCGCGCTGTCCCATCTTGGAAAGGCCAGCAGTTTCAAGTTCATCGATCGTAAAGCCTTGCTCGCGCAAGTACTTTGTTAAACCATCCCATTCATCTGGTGCGTATCCAACTCCAAAAGTTTCGCAGGCGCCCTTATCGAATCCGCGTTTGGTCATTAACTCGCGCGCATGGGCAGCAAGCGGTGAAGTGTTTAACTGATCTTGATAAAACTTCGCAGCCAGAGCATTTGCCGCAATAAGACGTGAGCGATTTCCTGCCGGTGCTGGTGTGAAATTTCCTTGCTCGTAGCGAAGTTGGTAGCCCAT
Organism: Actinomycetota bacterium; assembly: GCA_041158325.1. Taxonomy (GTDB): domain Bacteria; phylum Actinomycetota; class Actinomycetes; order Nanopelagicales; family Nanopelagicaceae; genus Planktophila. The sequence continues at coordinate 5,239 of JBEBBQ010000126.1, forward strand.
CCGGTCCGCTAAACGTTCGATGGTTTCAGTAAAACTTAAATGATCGATCTTCATCAAGAAAGCAATTACATCGCCGCTGGCCTGGCAGCCAAAGCAGTGGAAGAAACCTTTACTTGGAGTTACGTGGAAAGAGGGAGATTTTTCGTCATGGAAAGGGCAGAGCCCTTTCTTTTGTCCGCCGCCAGCAGATTTAAGTTGCACATAATCTGCGATAACTTCATCTATAGGCGAGCGTTCGCGGACGTGTGCCACATCCTCTTCTTTAATACGACCGCTCATAACTGCATGTTATCTCTCTCGCCCTTTATTACAGCGCGCTCAAGCGGGCATGTAGG
>JBEBBQ010000127.1:0-18361 GCA_041158325.1 Actinomycetota bacterium
CTTCCATAGTCAGGATCACTGCAACCTTTGTTGAAGTCATATGTGCTTGTGACCAAGTTTGTACGATGAAGGCAACTGCGGTGCAAACAACCGCGGTGAAAACTACTACGCCCCAAACACCGGCATCTGGTGGCGTTTCATAACCTTGTCCTAATGAGATCACGCCAGTTAAAAGTGCGCAGATTGATAACTGCACAATGGTTAGCGCGTAAGCATCGAGTCCGAAACTCCATTTACTCAAGGCGACGATATGTGCCGCAAAAGCGATAGCGCTGACAAAGACAAGCGCCTCACCAACTCCAACTGACCAGCCTTGTAGCGATAAAAGTGCTAAACCAACAGTCGCCAGGACAACACAGAACCAAGTGAAAGCTCTAATTCGCTCCTTTAATACGACAGCAGCAATTAACGGCGTAAGCACAACATAAAGTCCGGTAACAAAACCTGTGACCGCAGCTCCTGTACGTGCTAACCCGAGAGTTTGAAAAATATAACCAGAGCCTAAGAAGAGACCTGCAAGTGAACCCTTTAGGACTAGTTCTCGATTTAATTTCTGCAAAACGCTTGGGCGAATTAAGACCATAACTAAAACGGCCATTACAAAACGTGTTGCTAGAAAGCTATTAACGGCTTGGCGTTCGATCGCAGGTTTCATCAATACGAAGGCGCCACCCCAAGATGCTGACACTGCCAAAAGCGCCCAAGGTGCAAGTTTTAACTGGAGTTGATGGCGCGTGTTCATCCACGTAAACCTTTCAGTAGTTCAACCTCTTTACCGTGTTCAGGTTCCATGCCTGGAGTTTCCAAAATCAGGGGAGCGTTCTTAACTGCTGGGTGTTTAAGAAGTTCTTTAAATGGATCTACGCCGATAAACCCATCGCCAATATTTTGATGGCGATCCTTAAGTGCTCCACAAACATCCATAGAGTCATTGGCATGGATTAACTGGATACGCTCTGCGCCAGCAACTTCAACTAGCAAGTCGAGAGTCTCTTTCATGCCGCCTTTTTTCGCGATGTCATGGCCTGCTGCAAAGACGTGACAGGTATCAAGACAGATACCAACTTTCGGGTGGTATTCCAGCGCCTTTAAGTAATACTCCAGATCTTCTAACCGCTTAACGAGCGATTGTCCCTGTCCAGCAGTTGGTTCAAGGAGCAGCATCGGAGCGTCATCAGTTAGCGCGTTAAGAATCGGCATCATTCCTTTATGGATCTGCTTCCATGCTTTATCAACGAAATCTTCATTAACAGCAGATCCGGTATGAACTACAACGCCAAGTGCACCAATCTCTCTGCCGCGCTTTAGCGAAAATTCAGTTGAAGCGAGCGAGTTCTTATATGTTCCTTCAGTCGGTGAACCTAAGTTAATGAGAAAAGGTGCGTGAACATAAACTTCAAGATCTAGAGCGGTTGCCTTCTCGCGAAAAAGCGCATCAGCTTCATGATTGGTTTCGGGCATCGCCCAACCACGTGGATTTGAGGTAAAGACTTGAATCGCTTCGGCGCCAATGGTTTCGGCATATGCGATAGAGCGCTTGGCCATTCCACCGGTAGTCGGCGTATGTGCACCGATTCGCGGTGAGGTTTTCGGCATTTGCCTACCCTACTGTGATCGTAACCGTGCTGCCACGTTTGACCTTCGCGCCTACCTTCGGAGCGATATTTGTGACTGACTTAACCTTCTTAGCGCCGATCTTCTTTACAACAACTTTAAGTTCAAGATCAGTTAGAGCCGCACGCGCCTTTGCCTCGGTGAGTGAGAAGACGTTTGGGATAAATACAAATTGCGATCCCTTAGAGATAGTTAAGGTGATTTTTTCACCTTTTGGAAGAGGTGCTCCACCAGATGGAACTTGGCTAATCACAGATCCCGCTAAAGCGCTCTCACTGAATTGATCAACTGTTTCGACATCGAATCCAGCTTCAGTTAATTCATTTAGCGCTTGATCGGCTGACTTTCCAACATAGGAGATAACATCAAAAGTTTCTACGCCTTTACTTACCAAGATATCAACTGTGGAATCGCGTTTAACCTTTGCGCCTTGTTCAGGGCTAGATGAGATAACAAAACCTTTAGGTGTGCGATCGTTAAAGACTTCCTTTAACTCGCCAACCTTTATCGGAGATTTGGCCAATAGGTTCACTGCTGCCTCCGGTGTAAGTCCAACCAACATCGGAATTACATAACGCTCTGGACCTTTAGAGATGATCGCCTTAACTTGGCCGCCAGCATCAACTTTGCCGCCACCTGCAGGATCAGATTCGATAATTAGGCCTTCGCCAACTTCTTCATCAAATCGCTTTTCAGAGATAACTAGCCTTAGCCCCAGCGGGGTAAGTGCGTTTAGCGCCTGACTTTCAGTCGCACCAACGATTGATGGCACAACAACACGTGAACCGGGACCGACGAGCGCATACCAACCGAAGATTCCTAGGGAAACTGCTAGACCAGCTGCAATAAAGCGATTGCGACGAACGCGCTTACTAATCTTTTTACGCTTCTTAAGCTGCGCTGTTGTTTCGCGCTTGGCCGGTTCGCTCTTTTCAACGCCACTATTCGAGTCTTCACGGTTCTTTTTGAGAGCCAAAGTTTTTTCCTTTTCAGCGCGCGCACGTTCGCGGCGACTTGGTTTCTTCGATGCCGGGCGCATCGGAGCAATAGGGATGTCTAGCTCCAAACTCATCTGTCTCTGATTTGGCTCAAGTGATTGTGCAATCGCGCTTAAGGCAGCGTGGAATTCGCCGGCATCTTTAGGCCGAGCATCGGGATCTGAATTTGTTGCGCGGTGGATCAATTGATCTAATTCGGGCGGAATCCCATTTTTCTTCGTGCTCATTAGCGGAACGCGTTCATTGACGTGCATATAAGCGATCTGAATTGGTTCTTCTCCTGCAAAAGGTTTTTCGCCGGTAAAGATTTCAAATGCGGTGATGCCGGCTGAGTAAACATCGCTGCGCGCATCGGCGATTCCGCGTTGAACTTGTTCGGGGGATAAGTAAGAGACGCTCCCAAGAACAACGCTGGATTCAGCGGTCATGGTTGTGCCGAACAGTGGCCCCTTAGCCAAACCAAAGTCTGCGATCTTTATGCGACCTTCTTTAGAGATCAGAATGTTTTCAGGTTTGATATCGCGGTGGACGATTCCAACCTTGTGCGCTGCGGCAAGTGCGCTCAAAACCGGTAAGAGAAATTTGATTCCGTTGGCAACAGAGAGTGAGCCTTGCTCATTTAAATATTCACGGAGGGTGTGGCCTTCGACCATCTCCATTACAAGAAAAACTGCTGGGGATCCGTTCTGATTCCATCCTTGATCTTGAACAGAGACAATATTGGGATGAGAAAGCGCTGCTGATGCTTTCGCTTCGCGAATAAAGCGTTCAACGAACTGTTCATCTTGGGCAAGATGGGGATGCATGATCTTAACTGCGACTTTGCGATCTAAGCGGGTATCAACGGCCTCATAAATGGTTGCCATTCCACCTGCTGCCATCTGGCGAAGGAGTTGATAGCGCCCATCAATTAGCTCGCCAGTTAGATCAGACATATCTGCAATTTTAGGTAGTTAAAATGAAATCTGCCTTTTCACGCGTTGAGTGTTGTAAGAAATATTCGGCTTGTGTTCCAAGCCACTTTTCCATCTCTGCTTTTACCTGCGCACCATCGCGATCAATTACTCGCTTTAAGCCATCTGCGGGGTCAATCTCCATCCAAATTAGCGCTGCCAAATGATCTTGCAACTCTTTATCACCGCATCCGACTCCTTCTAATATTAGAAGGTCGCAGACTGGAAGTTCTTCACTCTCACCAAAAGATGAACTCTCCCAGTTATACCTTCGAATTTTCGCGGGAGATTTCGATTCATGTTGTTTAACGAGATATTGCAGAATCTTTGAAAGGTCACTCGAAAGCGCGTTACCCCAGCCGTCATATAGATCATCCATGTGAATAACTTGTACAGAAGATTTGGTGGAAAAAGCGCGAAAGATCTCTTGAGCCAAAGTGGTCTTCCCAGCGCCGGCTGGTCCATCAATTGCAATTACGGGTCGGGACTTTTCCTTACAGAGATCGGCTAACGCGGCGATGATCTCCATACCACTTACCCCATCCCATGGCTGCAAGAATTGTGAAGGTTACATATAGCGCTGTAGTGAAGGGTAAATCTTGCGACGCATAAAGTGCGACATAGCCTGCGTCTACGATCAACCAGATTATCCATGTTTCATACTTCTGATAGACCATCAAAATTTGTGCAGACAGCGAACCGAAGAAGAGAATCGCATCAGCGTAAGTTGATGCAGCGCCCCAATATTTAAGAAGTGGTGCCAGTGCCAGAGTTGCCAAAATGATTGCGATGAAAACATATGCGCGCTGGCTATTTTTCAGCCTTCCAGGTTTTGCACCGCTTGGTTCCCATCCAAACCAACCTGCAATTGCAGCGATGATAAATATGATTTGAAGTGCAGCGCTGGCGTAGAGCTCCCATTGGAAGAAAAGAATTCCGTAAAGCACTGAACTAAGCGCCCACCAAGGCCAAGTAATTCGCTTACCGGTTATCCCAAGTGCAACTCCTATAAAGGAGGCCATTACAGCGATTAGCTCCAAATAAGAAAGTTCGTAACCCCAGATAGTTAAAAATGTAGATGACATAGTTTTATCCTTTCCGCATCCGCATTACCGGACGGGTCAAGCGGTCGATCTGGATTTCAGATCCTCTCAGCCGTATCAGCGGCTCCCGCGAGATTTACTTTAGCGCAAACGCGCTGCAACGGCACTGATATATGCTGCTAACGCCACACGTGCGCGGCGGGCAGTTGATGTTGTAGCCCGCTTATTAAAGATGTCGTAGCCAATCTTTTCTACCTCATCAACGATTCCGCAATACAACTCACTGGCCGCGCGAATGCATGGCTGGCTGGTCTTATCCAGTAACGCAATTCCAGGTTCGGCGGCCTTCTGAAGTTGGCGAACTCGTGCAATCTGAAATTTGAGAGCGTTAACTATCTCGGGAGTTAACTTTCGAGCCTCTAACATTTGACGAGTGACACCGTGCTCGGCAAGTTCTTGCAGCGGCAAGTAGATGCGACCGCGGTCTAAATCTTCACCGACATCGCGGATGAAGTTCGCAAGCTGGAAAGCAACGCCAAGGTTTTTGGCAGCCTCTAACGAATTTACAGTGTCTCCGCCCAAGATAGGCACCATCTGGAGCCCTATAACTGCGGCAGATCCGTATACGTACTCGTATAGATCATCAAATGTTTGGTACTCGGTGACAGTTAAGTCCATCTCCATCGAGTGTAAGAAATCTACGAAATGTTGGTGGGGGATTTCAAAGCGCTGCACCGTATCAATAAGTGCGCGACCAACGAGATCAGAACTATTGCCAGTTTCCAAACCGCGTAGAACTTCAGAACTCCAAGTGCGCAGAACTTCTGCCTTCTCTTGTGGAGTCAACGTTGAGGCTAAATCATCGACAATCTCATCGGCGTAGCGCGCAAAACCATAAAGAGCGTGAACAAATGGACGCTTGCTCGCTGGAAGAAGCAAAGTTGCAAGGTAATAAGTTTTCCCGTGGAGCGAGTTAAGACGTTTGCACTCGGAATAAGAAGCCCGTAGTTGCGGGTCGGTAATCCCTGCAGCGTTTAACTCACTCACTTACTTAACCGGACCTACGATTCGCTCTGCTGCTAAACGACCAGAAATCAAAACCATTGGAACGCCAACTCCAGGCTGCGTACCTGAGCCAGCAAAGACAACATTTTCAAAACCAGCTGCGATGTTGCGAGGCCTGAAAGGTCCGGTTTGGAAGAAGGTATGAGCGCTAGCAAATGGTGCGCCGCGTTCCATTCCTTGTGCTTGCCAATCAAGTGGCGTAGTCATCACTTCGGTTTCAATCGAATCACCAAAGCCGGTGTAACCGCGATCTTCGAGAGTCTTAATCATGTGGTCACGATATGGACGCGCTTGGGTCTTCCAATCAATATCCGCATCCAAGTTAGGAGTTGGATAGAGAATGTAATAACTCTCTTTCCCAGCAGGTGCCAGTGCAGCATCATCTTTAGTAGGGATAGTTACAAGGACTGATGGATCTGACATCAGAGTTTTTTTCTTTATTAGCTCATCAAAGACGCCGTCCCAAGATTCGCCGAAGTGAATATTGTGGTGAGCGACGTGGTCGTATTTCTTAGAAGAACCAACTAGCAAAGTGGCACACGAAGGTGAGTACTTCAGGCGCTTAATGTTTAGTGGAGTTTTGCCAAGTAGATCACGCCACACAACCGGCAGATCTGGGTTCATTACAACCACATCGCATTCGATGCGTTCGCCCTTGTCGGTTATAACCGCTTTGGCGCGGCCGTTCTCAACTTCTAGGCGAGTTACCGTAGTGCTGTATTTGAAAGTCACGCCATGCTTTTGTGCTGCGGCAGCAAGTGCGCGAGGTACAGCATGCATTCCACCTTTAGGGAAGAAGACGCCATTTACGGAATCCATATAAGCAATAACTGCATAAATTGCTAACGCCTGTTGTGGGCTAACGCCTGCATACATAGCCTGGAATGAGTAAACCTTTTGCAGGCGGGGATCTTTGAGGAATTGATTTACCTTTGGTGAAAGTCTTCTGAATCCGCCGAGCGCGATCAAGCGCGCCAGATTGGGAGTAAGCAAATTAAATGGAGAATCGATATTGCGATCGATGAAGTCGTTCATCTCATACTTGTATAACTTGGTAACAAAATCTACGTAACGGCGATAACCCAGAGCTTCTTCAGCGCTAACTGTGCGACGGATCTCCTCTTCCATTTCAGCGGTATTGGCGTGGACATCGATCTGCGAACCATCGTGATAAAAAGCACGGTACAGGGGCTTAAGCGGTGAAAGCTCCAGCCAATCTTTCATATCTTCACCGAGGCAGCTAAATGCATCTTGAATTAGTGAAGGCATAGTTAAAACAGATGGACCGGTATCAAATGAGTAACCATCTTTTTCCAACAGTCCGTTGCGACCACCCGGAACAGATTCGCGTTCAACGACTGTGACTTTGCGCCCGGCGCCCGCTAAGCGAAGTGCAGCGCTTAACCCAGCAAGTCCTGCGCCAACAACGACTACGTGATCGGTTGGTCCCTTTACCTTTGCGGGCATTTAATGGCTCCTACGAGTTGCGCTAGTTGCGAGTTCAACGAGTAACTCGCGGGCTGAAGGGTCAATTTCATCAGAGTTTGCCGCAGTTAGCGCGTTGGAAAGTAGCCCCTCGATGAGATCTTCGACAACTTTAACTGCGCCAGTAGCTGTTATGAGCGCACGCACTTCTTCGATTTGATCGGCAGTTAGATCTTCGCGGCCCAAAGCGGCGGTGATCTTGGCGGCGCTTGCTTGGTCTGCACGTTCTAGCGTCATCGCCATTAACACGGTGCGCTTGCCTTCGCGAATGTCATCACCGGCAGGCTTACCTGTAACGGATGGATCACCAAAGATTCCGAGCATGTCATCGCGCAATTGGAAGGCCTCACCAAGCGGTAGACCGTATGCGCTCAAGATATTGGTTAGATCTTTTCTCTCCGCCTCATCTGTAATCGCAAGTGATGCGCCTAGGTGCAGTGGACGTTCAATTGTGTATTTTCCAGATTTGTAACGCGCAATGCGAAGCGACCGATCAACGCTAGGGGAGCGCTCACCTGCTTCACGAACATCTAAATACTGTCCTGCCATTAACTCGATACGCATCTCATCGTGAACCTTTAGCGCAGATAAAAGCGCGCTATTTTCAACACCTGATGTATGAAGTAAATGATCTGACCAAACTAAAGCTAAATCTCCGAGTAGAACTGCAGCTGCTTCACCAAATTGATCCGCCAAACCGTTCATCGCTTCTTGTTGATGCAAGTTTTCAAAGTGGCGATGTATTGCAGGTTTTCCGCGACGCGTATCTGAGCGATCCATTAAGTCATCATGGATCAGAGCGCATGCTTGTAAGAGTTCTAGGCTAGTGAATGCGCGAATATCAGCAGCGGTTGCAACTTTGCCTGTTGCCGCAAAGCCGGCATATGCAAAGAGCGGGCGCAGGCGCTTCCCACCTTCAAGTAAGAAAGATTCCAGGGCATCGCATACCGGGATTAACTCAGAGCCAATGCCACTTAAATATTCGCGCTGCGAGGTCAGATAAGAATTTAATTCACTTTGAACCGTCTCGCGTACCGCTAAAAGCGTGCCACGTGCATCGTTAACCACGGCGCAACGGTACCCTGACGGCGTGGAGATGCGCATGAAGGAGATCGGCGAAGGCGTTACTTACTCCTTTGAGTTCTTCCCTCCGAAAGACCCAGAAGGTGAAGAACGCCTCTGGAGCGCTATGCGAGCCCTTGAGCCAATTGCCCCAGATTTCATCTCAGTAACTTATGGTGCAGGTGGCACTACTCGCGATCGCACAATCCGGATTACTTCTGAGATAACACAGCGCACGCATATTCCAACGGTTGCACACTTAACTTGCGTTGGCTCTACTCGAGATGAGCTAATTGAAATTTTGGCACGTTACAAGCAAGCAGGGATACACAACATTTTGGCGCTTCGCGGCGATCCAACTGGAGGACCGCGCGCACCATGGACGCCAACTCCAGGCGGTTTAAATCATGCGGACGAACTTGTAACGCTTGCTGCTGAAGTTGGTGGATTCACAATTGGCGTTGCCGCATTTCCCGACGGCCATCCTGCATCAGGTCTAAATTTTGATGAAGATATTGAGGTGCTCCTGCGTAAGGAAAAAGCAGGAGCTTCATTTGCAACAACCCAGTTCTTCTTCGAAGTTGATAAATGGAAGGCGCTGGTTGATCGCTTGTCGGCTCGCGGGTCACAACTTCCGATCATCGCCGGAATATTGCCTGTTACAAATGTTGCCCAGTTAAATCGCATGGCCGAGTTAAGCGGCACCCCTATTCCATCAAATATCGCAGAGCGTTTTGAATCGCTGAAAGATTCACCAGATGATGTCCGTAAGTTAGGCGTAGAAATTGCTACGGGTCTCTGTGAAGATTTGTTAGATGCAGGCGTACCGGGGCTTCATTTCTACACAATGAATACTTCTTCGGCAACACGCGAAATCTTCGAACAGATTAAAGATAAGAAACGAGCATGAATAAAGCAGATTTTTTTGCTAAGTGGAGCGCACTCCACGGCAACGCCGAAATTAAAGGAATCGTAAAAGCCTGGCTAAATATCTCTTATGGCTCCGCCCGATTCATGTCTGCGCTTCGAATAACGCCCAATTTACTGACGCTCCTGGGAATTGTTTTCGCTATTGCGATGGCGGTTAATCCGCTCTCGCTCTGGACGATCCCGTTGCTTGTTCTTTCACTCTATGCCGATGGCATTGATGGCAGCGTCGCTATCTACCAAAACCGCGAGAGCCAGTTTGGCGCGATTCTAGATTCCGTTGCAGATCGCATTAGCGAAGCGCTTTGGTTCTACGTCGCCTATCGCATAGGTGCGCCAGCATGGATAGTCATACTCACCTATGTAGTTGCCTCGACTCAGGAATATGCGCGCGCACGTCTCGGTGGTTTAGGCGTTAGTGAAGTTGGAGTTGTAACGCCGGCAGAACGACCCGTGCGAGCCAGCTTTATTTTTATTGCTCTGGTTGCTTACGCAATCGACTTTAACGTAGTGACACTTGCCATGGCTGTGCTAAGTGCACTTCAAGTATTTAGCTTTTACTTAGTGAGTCGTTGGGCCTACAACAGCTTGCGCAACAATTTCAGCGCTTAGCCCAACTAACGGTAAGCCTCCACCTGGATGTGCCGATCCACCAACGCAGTACAGACCTTTTAGTGGCGAACGATTCTTGGCGCGCAGAAATGCTGAACGCGCACCGTTGCTTGATGTTCCGTAGATAGATCCACCTGGCGCCATGACTGTGCGCTCGAGATCTGCAGGTGTGCGAATCTCCAACACTTCCAAGCGGTTTCTTACGGATATTCCACGCTCTTCAATGGTATCGATGATCTTCATCGCATAGCGATGGTTGGCATCTTTATCGCTCCAGTTAAATCCATCAATACCGCTTTCGCTATGGCGAGGTGCGTTAACGAGCACAAACCAAGCTTCATGTCCTGGGTGTTTAACCATTGCATCATCATTTGGTGCGCAGATATAAATTGTTGGATCCGCAACTGGCATTTTGCGGTTGAAGATATCTTCAAATTCTTCGTCGTAGTCTTTTGGGAAGAGAACGTTGTGATGCGAAAGGCCTGAGGGTTTATCACTTGGGCGAAGTCCAAGAAGTAGCGAGAAGCCTGCCAATGATGGTTCGGCTTTTGCCAAGTTCTTGCGGGTGCGCTTTAACTTAGCGACTTTGCCTGAAATCAACTTGTTGTAGACCAGCGAAGCATCAGCGTTTGCTACAACGATTTCGCATTCAACTGCGCTTCCGGAACTTAATGTAACGCCGGTTACCTTCTTGCCGTTATGGTTTATCGAAGTTACGGGGGAGTTGAATTCAAACTTCACGCCGCGATCAAGGCAGCGTTTATAAACGGCATCGGCTAACTTTCCAACTCCACCTTTTATATGCCAGGCACCGAATGCTTCTTCAACGAAGGCGATAGATGCCAGAACTGCAGGTGCAACGCGTGGGTCAGATCCACTATAGGTTGCATAGCGATCCAAGATATTTCTTAGGTGAATATCCTCAATCTTTAGATCGCGTAGTGATTTCCATGGCGCGATGATGCGTAAGTCGCGCAGCAAAGTAGGGCGCTTTAAAAGTGAGGCGATGGATCGAAGTTCAGACTCGATAAAGGGTTCGCGCGACACATCCCACATCGCCTCTGCTGTGCTCATAACTCGATCCCACTCGTGCGCAGCGTTATCTCCGAGAGATTCTTTAACTGCAGCTAAAGTCTCTTTCCGGGATAAGTTGGCAAATTTCACAGACTTGCCATCGGAAAAACGGTAATCGAATGATGGGTTAACCGCTATCAACTCCAGAACTCGGCCCATTACTTCACCAGTGCGCTGAAAGAAGTCGCGATATACGGCAGGCAGAGTTAAAAGTGAAGGTCCGGTATCAAATGCGTAGTTGCCAATCCATTCGGTGCGGCATTTACCGCCATGTCGATCAGATGCTTCATAGACGGTGACTTGGTGGCCGGCCTTTGCTAAACGTGCGGCAGTCGCCATTCCGCCCATGCCGGCACCGATTACTGCAACGGCAGGTTTACTAGTAATTGATTTACTCATAGCGTGCGACCTTTCCATGCCACAACGCCACGTGCGCGCCAACTGTAAATGATTAAATAGATCAAGATTGCACATGAGATCGGATGCAAAATCGAATCTAGTATTCGGCCGCGTGAACGCGATGCACTAAGTGCGCGAGTTATAACTACAAATTGATAGGCGAAGAAGCCAAGTGGATGCCCGCCAAACCAGGCAATTACCGGAGCAATTCCGGTGATGAATAGAAATGCAATTGCACCTGCGCTACCGCTCTGACTTCCGAAAGCTTTCCAGAGCGATTTTCCATAGCCAGCTTTGATTTCAGAGAAGTTTTTATACATGCGGGTCTGTGCAAGTGATGAACCATCAGATACTCCACCAAATTCCCCAGATTTAATTAGCGTCCGCGCAAGCTCCATATCATCGAGAACTTCTGCTGCGATCGCCGTAAATCCATTGATTTGATCTAAGGCGCTTTTGCGCACCAGAAAGAATTGACCATTAGCAACTGCTAAAGATGTGCGCCCTGATTTTTCGGCAATACGTAACGGCACTGTGCTCATCCAAGACCATTGCAATAAAGGTTGAATCAAACGTTCTGAGAATGTTTTAGCGATCTGACGTGGATATGGCGAGATAAATGATCGGTCACCGAGCATCGCAATCGCTTGTGAAATAGCAGTAGAGGAAAGCCGAACGTCTGCATCTAAGGTAACTACGATCTCGCCTTTTGCTTGCAGGTATCCCTGCTGCAGCGCCCATGGTTTACCCAGCCAGCCATTTGGAAGTTCAGGTGCGTTGATTACCATTATCTGCGCGCCGCCATCTTGAGCTTCCTGCAACTTCTCTGATGTTTCATCAGTTGATGAGTCGTTAATAAAGATAATCTCTGGTTTAACTATGAACTGTTGTGCTTGGAGGCTAAGCACTAAATCTGCAATGTTTTCCTCTTCATTTCGCACCGGTATCAAGATAGTTACAGTTTCGCTGCGTTCTATTGCGGGTGCGGGGCGACGGATCGTAAAGAAGTTGGCTACGGCTAACCAAAGCAGAGCAACGGATGCAAAGAAAACTAAATTGGTTAACACGGTTTATCTATGTGATTCAAAAATGTTAAGGGCGCCCGAGCCAGCGCGAGAATAGATATGGCGCAAGGAAAGCGCCGAAAGCGGTTCCAAATAGAAAGGCAATCCCTGGGCGATCGAAAAAGAATAGATTTGAAACGATCCCTCCGAACCAGGTCCAGATTAAGAAGAAATCAACGGCTGTATAACTCGCACTTTGCTTGCGACGCTCGCGCGGCAGCGCCAAGTGCAACATGGCGATTAGCGCCATTCCCGATAAGAGCCAGCCAAAGGTATTTGATAAAGGAATCTCTGGAGTAAATGGCACGTGCGCACCGGTTACTTCCCAAGTCCACCGACCACCATTAACCATCTGTGGATCAAGGAATAAGTCATAAGCCATCATTCCAAAGCCGCCGTATAGAAAAACCCAATTCTTAGTTACACGACGGGCGACACATAAAATTGGATGCGCGATCATTGCCCAAGCAAAAGGAACGACCAGCGGAACGCTAATTAACTGCGGGCCAAGTGATGGATCGTATTCATAAACACCAAATGGCCAACCAGTTTCAACTCCAATTAACTCAATGAGGAATCCAAATGTAAGAGCAATTGCTAAGTAAGTAAGCGCATATCGTCCACCGAAAGAAAGCAAGGCATGTAGCGCCATGGCGGCAGCGCCCCAATAAACCGTTGCAATTGTTACTACGCGAAGCGCTTCACCATCAAGAAGGGGATAAGAAACTTGCAAGAGAAGTGCGATGCCTAGAATCAAGTAAAGAAAGAGTCGTGAGCGATCCGAGATCCCACGGCGCTGGCGCCTGCGGGGGTTGTAATGACGAATCGACATGGGCTAATTCTGCCCTAGTAATTGCTTAAGTAACTACCGCTATTTATCGAGCGAACCGCGGAATTCACGTACTGCAAAGCGCGCAAAGAGTTCTTCTGCATACCAATCGTGGCGTTCAGTTGCCGCAATCGCTTCTTGATGGGCGGCTCCCTTATATGCGAAGTTTCGGAGATCTGCTCCAGAGCGCCAATGTGAAAAAGTTCCTTGCAAGCCAATTGGGGCTTCGCCAATTCCGATTGTCTGCAGTAAGCCAGGTGATGACAAGAGACTTGATGTGACAGGAGGCACGGCTTTCCAGAAACGCACGTTCTGGGCCCATTTAATCCGGGCGCGAGTAATTGCCACGACTTCGCCGTCGCTAGCGCTCTTTACATAATCAAAGGGATTTACCTTTGCCCATAAACCATGAGAAGAGATTGGATCTAATAAATAACGAACTTCTGCATCGCTATTTTTTCGCCAACGCTTTACCAATTTGGAGTCATCTAAAGCGGTCAATCTTGAGCTTTCGATAACCGCGAGTGCGCCCCAGCGAGTTATATCTGCATCGCGTGGCGTAAAGGTTTCACCTTTCCCAGCACCTAGCATCTTGGCAAAGCGCACACCTTTAAATCTGCGAAGTGCGCCACGATCTAGCGCCATGCGAAGTAAGGCAAAACTAACTTTGCTTTTCTTTATCTTCCAAAAGTAGATAACTGTTACAAAGTCATCGCTCATTTATTTATACCGGCCAAAGCAAAGATCTCGGCCGCTACTTCGTGAGGGTGGTCCCACATGGGAGCATGTCCGCACTCGCTAAAGATTGTCCACTGCGCATGAACTGGCGCCATAGTTCGCTCTTGGCAAGTTGTCTGCGGCAAGGTGTTATCAGAATCTCCAAAGATAATTGTGATTGGGATAGATGGGTCGATCTTGGAATCAAACCGCTTATGCAACATTCCATCCCAAGCAGGAAAGTATCCCGGCGAGTTAGCCATGGAAAGAGTTGCATCTAAGCAAAGCTCTATAGAAAATTCCCGCCACTTTGGGCTAACCGATTCAAAACCTAATTTGCGCGCCCATTCGTACTTTAAAAACGTTGGCGCAAGGGGTGCAGAATTCTTAGCCAGGAAGCGAAGCGCTGATGTTCCTGGGTATCTCTGCACAAAAGTTGCTAACCAAAATCCAGCAGGTGCCAGCGCAACAACGCTCTTAACAGCATGAGGATGTGCTGCGGCCATTTCAAGTGCAATCCATCCACCCCATGAGTTTCCAACTAGATCAAATTCAGTGACGCCAAACTCTCGCTCAACTTCTTTAACAACTAAATTAGCGATCGAATGTGGGTCCATAGCCTGTGTTTTATCGAGCGCAGTCTTGCCGTGGCCCGGCAAGTCAACGGTGATCACGTTGTAGCGAGGTTGCAGCAATGGGATCAAAGGCTTCCAGGCAGTCGCCGCCGAGCCCATGCCATGAATCAGCACGATATTAGGAGCGTCGGGAGCGCCCGAAGGAGTTAAATTCATCGATAAGTTCATCTTAAATTCAGATATTACTCCGTGCTAAGGGGGAAATCTTCTCCAAATTCGCAAGAGAATAAGTCCATGGATTTACGGGCCTCATTCGGAGAGTTATTCGGGACGGCGACGCTGTTACTTGTCGTTATTGGGTCAGGGATTATGGCTACCAATATTTCAAGCGATGTGGGCGTGCAGTTAACGATTAATTCTGCCGCCACCGGACTGATGCTTTACATCTTGATCACATTACTTGGGCCAGTAAGCGGCGCACACTTCAATCCAGTGGTAACCGCAATTCAACTTTATAAGAAAGCTATCTCGCCCTCGCTTGCTGCAACCTACCTAATAGCGCAGATGGTTGGAGCGGTGATGGGGGTTGGACTTGCTAACTTCATCTTCAACTTACCAATTATTGAGATTTCCCAGAAAGACCGAAACGGCGCTGAATTATTTGTGAGTGAAATCTTGGCGACCGCCGGCTTAGTATTCATAATCTTTACCGCAATTGCCCAAAAGGCTGAAGCTAAGATTCCTGTTTTAGTTGGCGCTTATATTTCTGCCGCGTACTTCTTCACTTCATCAACTAGCTTTGCAAATCCCGTGGTTACAGTTGCTAGAACACTTTCCGACACATTCGCTGGAATTGCACCAACCTCAGTTATTCCATTTATTGCAGCGCAGATTCTGGGCGCGCTCTTGGGGTTAACACTAACTAAATTTATAAATTCACCTAAAGAGATAAGAAACGAGAAGTAAATGAGTAAACCAACAGTTCTCTTTGTATGCGTGCATAATGCCGGCCGCTCGCAAATGGCGGCGGGCTTTATGCGTGAACTCGGACAGGGGCGCGTAGAAGTTCTTTCGGCAGGTTCTGCGCCAAAAGATTCAATTAACCCAATAGCCGTAGAAGCGATGGCTGAAATCGGAATTGATATCGCAAATAACACGCCAAAGGTTTTGACTACAGAGGCAGTTCAAGAATCGGATGCCGTAATCACAATGGGTTGTGGTGATGTTTGCCCGTTCTACCCAGGAAAGCGTTATGAAGATTGGGTGCTTGATGATCCTGCAGGGCAGGGGATTGAATCCGTGCGAGTTATTCGTGACGAAATCAAAATTCGAGTCGAAAAGTTGCTTAGCGAACTACTTGCTTAATCTCCAACAACCATAGGTGTGGCGCCGGTGTTAGCCATTAGTTCGGCATAAGATGTTGGATAAACGGCATGGGGGTGGCCAGATGCCGCCCAAACAACTTCGTAGTCATTGAGCGCTTGATCGATAAGAATTTTCTCTGGAGTACTAATCCAACCAAGTGGTGCGACGCCGCCAACTGAGTAACCAGAGACCTCTTTTACATAATTTGCATCAGCGCGACCTAGTTCAGCAATTCCTAAATTTTTAGCAACAAGTTCGGTATCAACGCGATGGCGTCCGCTAGTGATAATCAAGAGTGGATTGCCCGAAGGAAGTTTAAAGATTAGTGATGATGCGATCTGTCCAACTTCAATACCTAAGCCATTTGCGGCATCTACAGCAGTGCGGGCAGTCTCAGCAAGCACTGTTACTTGGCCCTTCACGCCAAGTTCAGTTGCGGCTTGAATAAATCGTTTAACCGCTGCCTTTTCTAAGATTCCATCCATGGTTGCAGGATACCCTTGGCAAATGTCTACAGGAGCAGTTGATCAGATCCATCGCGCTAAATTGGCGAGAAACTCCTTACGCGTCTGCTTCCTATTTCTCGGAATTGTTTCAATGGGCTGGGTTCCGCGTATTCCTGAGATAAAAGATTTAATCGGCTTATCTAATGGCGCCTTCGGCTTTGTATTGCTAGGAAGCACCTTCGGTTCAATTGCAGGAGCTCAACTTGCAGGGCGGTTGATGCATACCTTTGGTTCGCAGAGGGTTGTGTTCGTTGGTGTTTTCATTATGCCGGCAGGCTTAGCCGGGATGGGCCTGGCGACTAATGCGGTAGTGCTGTTTCTATCTTTATTCACCATGGGTATGGGTTATGCCTTAATCGATATGTGTTACAACTTTCAAGCAACCGTTGTTGAAAAAATATTAGGTCGTCGTTATATGTCCTCCTTCCACGCAATGTGGAGCGTTGGCGCCTTTGTTACGACAGTTCTTGGTGGTGCTATAACACGCCATGTTTCACCGCGCACAAATCTACTTTCGATCGCAATCGTTTCAGTGGTCGCATATCTAATCGCTGCCTATTATTTGCTACCATCTTCAATCGATGGACATAAGGGCGAAGAAGAACACAAAGCAAAGATTCCGCTATTTGGTAAATCAGTTATGCCTCTGTGGTTCTTAGGTTGCGGGCTCCTTGCAAGTTTGGTCGGAGAAGGTGCAGCAAGTGACTGGGGCGCAATTTTATTGCGTGATGAAATGGGATACGGGAAGGGCGTTTACGCATCTGCCTTTGCATCATTTGCACTTGCGATGATCGTAAGTAGATTCTTAGGAGATCGCGCACTCGATTTCTTTGGTCCCGCGCGATTGGTAAAACTCGGTGGATATATCGGTGGAAGTATTTGGGGGATTGCCTTAGCAATCTCAATCCCAATGTCAGATACATATCCGATCCCCGCGCTGATCATTGTGAATATCGGCTTTGTTGCTGCCGGACTTGGAATAGGTCCGATGTTTCCCGCATTTATCTTGGCGGCAAGTAAGACTCCTGGAATCGCACCTGCTGTTGCTATTTCTCGTGTTGGAGTAATTGGAATTGCAGGCTTCTTCTTCGGTCCAACAATTACAGGTTTGATCGCCGAGTACACAAATCTTTCGATCGGCATGGCCTATCCAGTAATAATGTTGATTATGGCGGGCTTCTTATCCAAGTCGATTAAGGCTATTAACGCTTAGGCCCAAGTCTGTAGCATCGTAAAGGCGGCAACTAAAACCAGAAGCCCTGCGAAAGCTCTCTTAGTCGTTTCATTGCTCTTTGATTGGCGATGCGATGCCAGCATGGCGATTGTTGTTGCACTCAGCGCCATCACAACTGGAATCTTCCAATTAACTTCGTCCCAATGTGATTGGTGACCAATAAAAGCGGTAACTGAGTTAAGGGCGATTACAACCAGCGATGTTCCAGATGCAACTCTGGCTGGAGTTCCAAAGGCGTGCATCAAAACTGGAATAACAATAAAGCCACCACCAATTCCAAAGAGGCCTGTAATTACACCAATTCCAAGTGAAATCGCCACCAGCACCCCAAGCGACATTCTGCGTTGTTCCTGTTCGGCAGATTTCTTGATCATTGATAGCGCAGCCAAAACTATGGTGAAACTAAATCCAGTAGTAATGATCTGATCGCTTAACTTGTGGGCAAGAATCGATGCTGCAAGGTTAGTAACAAGCCCTAGCCCCCAGATTACAAAAGCTTCACGATAGAGAATTTCTTTGGCCCGAGCTTTAGGAATAGCTCCTGCAATCGCTGCACATAAGACAATTGCTAAAGCGCCGGTTGTTGCAGGAATAGCAGTGAAGTCAAATACGTAGAGCAGGATCGGTACAGAAAGCATGGCGCCACCTGCGCCAACAAATCCGAGAATCGCTCCGATAAATCCACCAGCGATAACCGCTAGCAAGGTATCCATTTCGCAATAATCTCACCCAAAAGCAAAACGGCCCCCATCTCTGGGAGCCGTTTTGGTAAAAGCTTTTTACTTATTAAAGAATGAGATGTTTCCGATATGTGGACCGAAAGCATCTGCTGAGATTGC
>JBEBBQ010000128.1:0-3327 GCA_041158325.1 Actinomycetota bacterium
TAGGTTGTGATCCACAGGTCTGATCTTTATACTTTTCTCAACGGTTCGGGAGTGAGATCACTGGCGAAAGCTAAATCGCTCGAATCAATAAGCTCAAGTCTTATTCTGTGAATCAGATGACTTAAGCGGGATGGGAAAGCCTCACAGAAATGTGGGGCTTTCTCTTTTTACAAAGCCTTTAGCCGACTAAATCAGCGCACATGGCGCGAAATGCCGCAGTATGAGCATCAACATCAGCAGCAGTTGTAGCCGGTGACATCAAAGCCATATTGTGAAACGGCGTAAGCAAGAAACCATCGTTGAGCAAACGCAAGTGAATGTACTGCTCGAGTTCGAAGTCACCAGATTCGGCAGCTTCTCGCCCAGTGCGTGGTGCTTTACCTTTGAAGATGTACTCACCACGCGCGCCCAAGCGATTGCAATGCCAATCCAAATCAAACTCTGCAATCGCAGCATCAACGCCATCGCTCCAACGATCGCCAAGTGCAATCATCGATTTAAATGCATCTGCTGTAAGCACTTCGCTTAAAGTCGCACGCATCGCGGCAAGTGACATCGCATTTCCTGCCAAAGTACTGCCGATTCCGCCAGTATCAATGATCTCTAGTTCAACTAACTTCTTAATTGAGTTAGCAACATCTTCAGTCATTCCGAATGTGCCAACTGGAATTCCGCCTGCAATAGCTTTACCGATTGTTAAGAAATCAGGCTTCAAGCCAAGATCCTGAGTCATTCCACCAGGACCAACAGAAATGGTGTGGGTTTCATCGATGATCAAAAGTGCGCCATATTTCTTGGCAAGGTTCTGAACCGCAATTAAATAGCCATCTTCAGGCAGAACAATTCCGACGTTAGTCATCGCAGGTTCCATCAAGATCGCCGCAACATCACCGTGAGCAAGCGCTGCCTCCATACCTGCCAAGTCGTTAAATTCCACAACGCGAGTTGTGACAGCCAAATCAACCGGCGCACCTAAATTGCCTTCGCGCTTAACAGTATTTCCCGCATCGTCCAACGTTGCAAAAGTTTCATCAACGCTTCCGTGATAGCAACGGTCGATAACAATTATCTTGCTCCAACCTGTAATCAAGCGGCAGTAGCGAATTACGTGACGATTGGCATCGGTCGCTGTGACGGTAAATTGCCACTTTGGAAGTCCAAATCGCGCAGCCAATTCCTTTGAAACAATTGCTGCATCAAGAGTTGGCAACATCGAAGTAATTCCGATATCTGCCTGGCGCTTAATTGCCGCAATTGTTGCATCAGGTGAGTGACCAGTCATAGAACCGGTATCACCTAAACAGAAATCGATATAAGTATTGCCGTCGATATCGGTGAACTTCGCACCCTTTGCTTCCTTTACGAAAACCGGATGCGCACCTGGCCACTTAGCCATCCATGACATCGGCACACCTTCGTGCATAACCTTCTGCGAATCAGCAAAGGCTTCGGAGCTCTTCTTATGGTTTGCCAAGAAGCGCTCTTCTTCAACTTTGCGAAGTGCGGCTAAGCGCGTGCGATCAATTTGTTTCGACATATCCCAATCCTATGTTTTCTATTTTTACGCTTCAGAGAATACAAAGAGCGCTTCGATGTAATGCTCACCACTTATGCCCAAGTTCTGTGCATCAGGTGGCGCAGTCTCTGGCTCTATGCAAACACCTTCGGGATCTTCGTTATAGACAACCCACCAAGGCGCATCGGATTCAATATCAATACGCGCGCAGTCTTCCCAGATAACCGCAGGAACGCCCTGTATTTCAGTAAATATATCGTCCCAAGGCCCTGCAGATTGCGGAACAAATTCACCTGTTGGAAGCCCATCGTCATCGCGCTTGAGCATCTTCGCTGCCTTAAATTCGATCTCTGCACTGCCGCCACGATCGAGATCACGCGGAAACCAAGGGTGCATTCCGAGCCAAGCAGGCAACTTGCAATCACCAGGTTCGTATTCAAGTGACCAACGGACAGCGTCATCTAAAACTTCGATTGTTTGCTCGATTGTTGCGCCACCATAAGGTTTTGGCAGATGCAATAACGAACGTCCCGGACCAATTTCCTGCCAAGAAGAAGTAAATCCAAAGCCATGTATTGCATGTGGCGGAGTGATATTTGTCGGCAACTGAATCTCTTCACCATCTGCACCAAACATAATTCCGTCACGAATTCGCCCAGCCCATGGACCCATCGCATACCAACCATGCGTTAAAGGGTCTCCGCGATAAGGAACTGCGAATTGCATATCGCGCCAAGTAATTGATGTGATGCGCGCACCGTTATCTAAATCAATCGCAATTTGAAATTCTGCATCATCGATATATTGCATCTGGGTCTCCCGTTAAAGTTTCGCGAGCTCGTGCTTGTATGGAGGCTGCGCACCCGCACGAGAACATGTGATCGCTGCAGCTGCTGCTGCGCGAGTAAGCACTTTCTTCAAACCTTCACCTTGCAAAGATAAAATTCCATCTTGAACCATCGCTTCAACGATGATCGCACCAACTGTATCTCCGGCGCCAACTGTGTCGACAACATCCACCTTCACGCCCGCTGCTTCTTCGCTGCCACTTTCGGTAAATCCAATTGACCCATTCGCTCCGCGAGTAACGACAACTAACTGCGCACCATCCTTAACCCAGCGCATCGCCACATCTCCATACTTCTGACCAGGAAATAACCAAGCCAAATCATCATCGCTGACCTTGATAACACTTGATATTGCTGCCCATTTTTCAACGGCCGCCTGATACAAATCGCGATCTCCCATTACAGATGGGCGAATATTTGGATCAAAGACAATCGGTGCAAACTCAGCCACCTGCAGCGCCCAGTCATATAAAACGCCTGCCCCAGGCTCAATAATCGTCACCAAGGTGCCGATATGCAGAACACTTGGCTTGTGGCGTGAAGGATCTGGCAACCACTTCAGATCGAAATCAAATGTTGCTGTGCCATCAATCTTAAATTCATAAGTTGCACCACCATCGGCGCCCAGTGAAACAATTGCCAAACATGTTGGTTTATCACTTGTTAACGCCAAATCTAATTTAACTTCATCAGCTAAAAGTTCTGCGCGAGCGGATTGACCATAATCGTCAGTTGAGATGCCATCGATAAAGTGAACATCATGTCCCAAACGTGCCAACGCTTTTGCGGTATTTGCAGGGCCACCACCAACAACAGCAATGCGCTCTGGTGTGCCAGGCAGTAAATCAATTAAAACTTCACCGCAGACCCAGATGCTCATGCGTTCTCTCCCTGTCGCGCTAAATATTCGGTAATGATTTCAACGCCCAGCAAATGATCTTCAATTTGCGGCAGACCGCTAAC
>JBEBBQ010000129.1:0-4016 GCA_041158325.1 Actinomycetota bacterium
AAGCACGCCTTATGTCACAAGCGCTTCGTAAAGTCACTGGTGCGCTTCACCAATCAAAGACAACCGCGATCTTTATCAACCAGCTCCGCGAAAAGATCGGCGTCTTCTTCGGTTCACCAGAAACAACAACTGGCGGTAAAGCGCTTAAGTTCTACGCATCTGTTCGCCTCGACATCCGTCGTATCGAAACTCTTAAGGATGGCACCGAATCCGTCGGTAACCGCACCCGAGTTAAGGTCGTCAAGAACAAGATGGCTCCACCATTTAAGCAAGCCGAATTCGACATCATCTACGGCACAGGTATCTCACGCGAAGGTTCACTCATCGATCTCGGTGTTGAAATCGGCGTAGTTAAGAAGTCTGGCGCTTGGTACACATACGAAGCAGATCAGTTGGGTCAAGGTAAGGAAAACTCACGAGCATTCCTTCTCGATAACCCAGATCTAGCAAATGAGATCGAGACCAAGATTCGCGCACACTTTGTGCCGATCGAAGTAGATGCTGAACTCGTTGCTGCGATCGATGAAGCTGCAGCAGAGGTTGATTTCTAATTAGCCTTGATTTTGTAAAGGTTGCAAGAGGTGAAGGCTCCGACCCTTACGAAGTAGCACACACCATTGCGCTAAATGCTCTGGTTACCCGTGCGAAAAGTAAGGGCGAGCTTCTCGCTCACCTAAAGACCCGGGGCGTAGAAGATGATGTTGCGCAAGCGATTATCTTCCGGTTGCAAGAAGCCGGCCTCGTTAACGATGAAGAGTTTGCAAAAGCCTGGGCGCAATCTCGTCATAACCATAAGAAGATCTCAAAGCGAATCATCGCGGGAGAGCTGCGTCAGAAAGGCGTGATGCAGAGCGCCATTGATGAAGCACTTGATGAGATCGATGACGATTCTGAATACCGCAGCGCCTTTGACTTGGCCTTTAAAAAATACAACACCATGTCACGTCTAGAGCCCGAAGTTCAGGTGCGCAGAATTCAATCACTGTTGCAACGAAAAGGGTTTGGCTTCGGAACAATCTCTCAGGTTTTGAAAGAGTTGGACCTTCTCAACAATTAACTTTTGGCGAGATGCTCTGTAAGTCGCGCAGCGGTAGCAACAACGGCTGCGGCGTGAACCCGGCCTGGTTGGCGACCTAAGCGCTCGATAGGGCCAGAGATTGAAACCGCTGCAATAACTTTTCCATTAGGGCCCTTAACTGGAGCGCTAACTGATGCAACGCCTGCCTCGCGCTCTCCAACAGATTGCGCCCAACCACGACGGCGATCAGCAGATAAATGTGCAGCGGTAAAACGAGCGTTCTTAAGTCCGCGATGAATCTTTTCGGAATCTTCCCAAGCCAGCAAAATTTGCGCAGCAGAGCCGGCTTGCATAGTTAACGATGCGCCGACTGGCACTGAGTCGCGAAGTCCTGATAAACGTTCTGCGACTGCAACACAGATTCGGATATCTCCTTGGCGGCGATATAACTGTGCAGATTCACCGGTTGCATCGCGCAGCGCAGCAAGTGCTGGGGCAGCGGCGGCAAGTAAACGATCTTCACCGGCAGCTGCGGCGAGTTCAGAAGAACGAGGACCGAGTACAAAGCGGCCTTGCAGGTCGCGGGTAACTAAGCGATGGTGTTCTAAGGCAACGGCTAAACGATGAGCGGTGGGGCGAGCGATGCCAGTTGCGGCAACTAGCTCGGCAAGCGAATGCGGGCCTGATTCGAGCGTACCGAGAATGGTTACCGCTTTATCTAGGACGCCAACTCCGCTATTCTTCTTCTCCACACAGTGAGATTAGCATCCCATCTAATGAGATGCAAGATTTAAGGGAAGAAGAGCATGGGTAAAACTCTGGCAGAGAAGATTTGGGAAGACCACGTCGTACGTTCGGCAGATGGTGAACCTGATCTTCTTTACATCGATCTGCAACTAGTTCACGAAGTAACAAGCGCGCAAGCATTTGATGGCCTGCGTCTTGCTGGTCGCAAAGTGCGCCGCCCTGATCTAACTATCGCCACCGAAGATCACAACACCCCAACGCTCGATATTTTGAAGCCGATCGCAGATCCAGTTTCTAAGCTTCAGATCGATACCTTGCGCAATAACGCAAAGGAATTTGGAATTCGTATCCACTCACTTGGCGATGCCGATCAAGGCGTCGTTCATGTCGTTGGACCACAACTCGGAATTACACAACCTGGTATGACCATTGTTTGCGGTGACTCACATACCTCAACACATGGCGCATTTGGAGCGATCGCATTCGGTATTGGTACATCTGAAGTTGAGCATGTGCTTGCAACTCAGACTCTGCCATCAAGCCGGCCAAAGACAATGGCGATCAATGTTGAGGGAACACTTAAGCCAGGTGTAACCGCTAAGGACATTATCTTGGCGATCATCGCCCAGATCGGAACCGGTGGGGGACAGGGCTACATCATCGAATACCGCGGCTCTGCAATTCGCGAACTTTCTATGGAAGGCCGCATGACAGTTTGCAATATGTCGATCGAAGCTGGCGCCCGCGCTGGTTTGATCGCACCTGACCAAAAGACATTCGATTACATCAAGGGCAAGCCGCATGCACCCGAAGATTTCGAAGCTGCGCAAAAATATTGGGAGACGCTGTTTACAGATAGCGATGCAAAGTTTGATGTCGAGATCACGCTCGATGGCAATACGCTCGAACCATTTGTAACTTGGGGAACCAACCCAGGACAAGGCTTGCCACTAAATGCATCAGTGCCAAATCCTGCTGAGATTAAAGACTCGGAAGAACGTGGCGCAGCTGAACGCGCTCTCGAATACATGGGTCTAACTGCTGGAACACCACTTAAAAACATCGCGATTGACACTGTTTTCTTGGGCTCTTGCACCAACGGACGCATCGAAGATCTTCGCGCTGCCGCATCAGTAATTGAGGGCAAGAAGATTGCTCCAAAAGTTCGCATGCTAGTTGTGCCTGGATCAGAACGCGTGCGTCAGCAAGCGATGAAAGAAGGCTTGGATAAAGTCTTCCTTGATTTCGGCGCCGAATGGCGTAACGCAGGTTGTTCAATGTGTTTGGGAATGAACCCAGATCAGCTCGCAGTTGGCGAACGTTCTGCGTCAACTTCAAACCGTAACTTTGAAGGCCGCCAAGGTAAGGGCGGACGTACCCACTTGGTCAGCCCACTAGTTGCAGCAGCTACCGCAATTCGCGGCACGCTTTCCTCACCGGCAGATTTGTAAGAAAGGGATCGGTAAAGATCATGGCAATGGAAAAATTTATTAAGCACACCGGCACTGCGATCCCACTTCGCCGCAGCAATGTTGATACTGACCAGATCATTCCTGCCGTTTATCTAAAGCGCGTTACTCGTAGCGGGTTTGAAGATGGCTTATTCGCTGCTTGGCGTAACGATCCAGAGTTTGTATTAAACCAACCGCAGTACAAGAGCGGAACTATTTTAGTTGCCGGTCCTGAGTTCGGCACTGGTTCATCTCGCGAGCATGCGGTCTGGGCGCTACAGAACTACGGCTTTAAGGTAGTCATCTCAAGCCGCTTCGCCGATATCTTCCGTGGTAACTCACTCAAGGGTGGGCTACTAACTGTGATCCTTCCTCAGGAAGCCGTTGAAGCGATCTGGACAACTATTGAAAACGACCCAGCGACTTCAATCACTGTAGATCTAGAAACGCGCACAGTTTCATATGGATCAACCACGATTGCCTTCGAACTCGATGATTACACCCGCTGGCGTTTGATGGAAGGCCTAGATGACATTGGGTTGACGCTAAAGCACACTGATGCGATCGATTCATTCGAAGCGAAACGTCCTGCTTACAAGCCAAAAACACTGCCAATTCGCATTTAAGAACGGAACGGAATTCTTCTTCACGTTTTTTAAGCGTGAAAACCAGCGTAAATCGCTCACTTCGTAGATGGGGTGAGCGTTTTCTGTTCAACCCTCAACTTGTAAATGAGAGTTTTTTACGCGTAAAAAGTGCATTTTTTTGAGAATATTAAATTGCGACACGCCCACGTTAAT
>JBEBBQ010000130.1:0-4726 GCA_041158325.1 Actinomycetota bacterium
CTTACCCCGGAATGTTCTTACGCTGATGGAGTTTTAACGGCGCTTAAGGGAGCGGGACAATGTGCCTTGGCACATCGAACTGCAGGCAATGACAAGGTTGCCGCAAGCTCTGCGAACTATCCATTTATTCTGGAACCTGGAACCCAAAAAGTTGAGCGCGCTACCAAGGAACTCAAAAAGGGTAAGCCAAAAGCGATGCCTGCTGAAACAAATTTCGGTGAGGTAATTACTTATAAGAGTTTAAGTAAGAACTGCCGCGTTGAGTTAAATCTAATCGAGGCTCAAAAGCGCGGAATCTGCACCATCGTTGCAACAGCGCCAGCCAAAGAAGGTATGTGGCTAGCGCTAAAGCAAGAGCTAAGAATTAGAGTTAGCTAAAGCTTTAACTCCGGAGATATAGAAATCGGTGGTAACTGCGATCTCTTCTTGAGCCGTAGCTACACCTGATTCGATGCGGCGGGTTGCCACATCCGTTATCGCCTGCAACTGCGCCAAAGCGCGCGCGGTATCGGTGATGCCTAGGGCGGCAAAAGTTTTGCTAAGTGGTGCCAACATCTGACGGTGGGCCGCGCCTATTTCAGCGTTTCGCTCTCGCGGCAAGGTCGTAGCGTGAAGTGATTTGGCGAGCAGATGTCGTCCATCTCCAACGTAGTTGAGAGAGGTTTCGATCCAAAGCGTTAGTGCAGCGATTGGATCGCTCTCATTCTCGATTGCAGAACGCAGGAGTTCGCCGAAATTCTTTAACTCTTCGATCAAAAGATCTGCGACTAGATCTTGGCTGCTTGAAAAATATTCATAGACTGAAGTTCGCGAGAGCCCAGCGCGCGCAGCAACGGCGGCAATAGAGATACTGGCAGAGCTTTCCTCGAGCGCGATCTGGGTGGCCGCAGAAATCAGTTGATTGCGGCGCCAATCGCGATGCGAGGCTAGATCTTGCGTGGAAATCTTGGGCATAAAAAAATTATTTCATGGTTTGCGAAAGCCTGCGCAGTGAATCAATCACCACGGCCCGATCGCTGGTGCGCCAGAGTGGTGGCATCGAGTTAAGTAGGACACTTCCGTAGCGTTTGGTCACAATTCGCGAATCCAGAATCGCCACTACCCCGCGATCATCAACGCTGCGGATTAATCGACCTGTGCCTTGGGCCAGCAATAAGGCTGCACGTGGCAGAGAGACCTGCATAAAGCCACTGCCACCTGCAGCATCTGCCAGCGATGCACGAGCCGACATAACTGGTTCATCGGGACGTGGAAATGGAATGCGATCTATCGCAACCAAGATGCACGAAGAACCTGGAACGTCAACGCCCTGCCAGAGCGACATTGTGCCGAGCAAGATTGATGTCTCATCTTTTGCAAAACGTTCAACTAGCGGACCGACTGCATCGCCGCGCTTTTGAGTAATGATTGTTATAGGTAACTCTTTTAATACATCGCGCAGATGTGCATCGGCTGCCTCAACACCGCGCCACGAACTAAATAACGCCAGTGTGCGCCCACCTGCTGCATCAATTAACTCACCGAGTTCAGTTAAGACTTCTCTGCCCGGACCATCGCGGCCGGGTTCTGGTAGATGCTTTGGCATATATAAAACGCCTTGGTTGGCGAAATCGAAAGGAGATCCAACATCGAGCATCTGCACATTGGCTGGATCAATATCGCCATCGTCGCTTTCGGTATCTGCATCAGAACCAACTACAAAGCCGATACTGCGCGCCATCGCATCAAAGCCGTTGCCAACGGTGAGCGTTGCAGATGTTGCGATAACCGGAGTCTTGGTTAACAAGTTTGTGCGCAGAACTTCAGAGACAGAAAGGGGTGCTAAATGCAGCGTTGAGAAAGTTGGTTCGTACCAGAGCACGTGCGAGTTACCCATCTTTAGTAACTTGCCACAGGTTGTATTGATCTCAGAGACGGCGCCTTTTACTCGTGCGCGTTCGGCGACCGCATCAGAATCAATGATCTCATCATCAGCGTTGATGATCTGCACTATCGCAGCCGCAGCATCTTTAACTTTTCTAATAGGCGCTTCAAGCGAAGATGGAATTTCTTCAAGCCGGCCTTGCGCAGCAAAATCGCCGCGGATTTGATCTCCGTAATCCGCCATAGCATCATGGAAATTATCGGCAGCTTTTGTAAGCGCATCAGCTAACTTGCCCGGCATATGTTTGCGCGCCATAGCGGCTGCGCGAATTACGCGCGCAGAGGTGAGTTCTTCAGTAACAGCCTGCGTTGTGCGATCCATAAATTCGTGGGCCTCATCCAAGATCACCGCATCGCGCTCGGGCAAGATTGGATGAGAATCAACGATTTCGATTGCCAGCAGAGTGTGGTTAGTGACAACAACATCTGCGGTTTGTGCCTTCGCTTTAGCAAGGGCTGCAAAACATTGTGGTCCGTAATTACAGACATCGGCGCCTACGCATTCGCGCCCCGAAAGTGAGTTGGCCGCCCAAACGCGACGGTCGACATCGGGCGCATCATCGCGATCTCCTGACACACCTGGAGTCTTCGCCCAAGCATGTAAACGTTTGGCATCTTTTTCGAGATAGCTAACTTCGAGTAGAACTTCGCCATCTGGATCTGGTTCATCGGTATTCATCTTCTGTAGACAGACGTAGTTTCCGACGCCTTTATAAATTCCATATGTGATCTCACGACCCAACTCTTTTTCAAGAGCCGGGACAACTGCCGGTAGATCGCGTTCTACCAATTGACGCTGCAACGCCAAGGTGGCGGTAGCAATTAAAACTTTGCGCCCATGAACCAGGGCTGGAACTAAATACGCTAAAGATTTTCCGGTACCAGTGCCGGCCTGCACCATTAAATGATGGCGATCGGTGAGAGCGTTAGCGACCGCTTCGGCCATTTCAATCTGGCCTTCTCGTGGGGCTCCCCCAATAGCGGCAACTGCAGCATCGAGCGCCGAACGCACTTTTGCTGATAAGTCACTCATATTTGTAGTTCAATCCCCATGGGGCCACAGTAGCGAAAAACAGTGACAGCGCCCGTGACTAGGCCGCACCTGCTCATATAAGGTTGCACAAGACCTGGAGGAAAAATGAAAATCGCACGTATTGGTGAACGCGGATCTGAACGCCCAGCAGTTATCGATGGAGATAACGCAATTTTTGTCGACTCAATTGTTAAAGATTGGGATCGCGATTCACTGCAAGCCGGTGGTTATCAACGTGTAGCTAACGCAGATTTAAATTCACTGCCCCGCACGCCACTTGCCGGTCTTCGCTATGGCGCGGTTATCAATAAGCCAACCAAGATAATTTGCGTTGGCCTTAACTATTTGGCACATATTAAAGAAGCCGGATTTGATACACCTGTTGAGCCAGTTATCTTTATGAAAGCTCCAGATTCAATCACTGGTCCAAACGATGATGTTGTTATTCCACCAAATAGCCAAGCCACAGATTATGAAGTTGAGCTCGCAATTGTTATTGGCAAGTCTGCGCTTTATCTAAAGTCTCCTGATGATTCTGCAGAGCACATCTTGGGCTACACCATCTCGCAAGATGTTTCAGAACGTCACTGGCAGATGGAGCGCGCCGGACAATGGGTAAAGGGAAAGTCTTTCCCAACCTTTAATCCAGTAGGCCCAGTTATCGTTTCAGCAGATTCGATCAACGCAAATAACTTGCGTTTATGGTGTTCTGTAAATGGCGAGATGAAGCAAGATTCCAATACCGATGATCTGCTCTACGGAATCAATCACATCGTTTGGTACATCAGCCAATTTATGGAGCTCTGCCCAGGTGACATCATCAACACCGGAACCCCATTTGGCGTAGGAATGGGATTTAAACCACCGATCTATCTCAAAGCCGGCGATCTTCTAAAGACTGGCATTGAAGGTATCGGTGAAATTACCAACCACGTTATCGCTTATAAATAACCTAAATAGGGAGCAGAACAATGGGTAAAGATTTCGCAGGGCTAACCGCCGTGGTTACTGGTGCAGGTTCCGGAATCGGACTTGAGGTTGTTAAGGGTTTACATGCCCAAGGAGCAACAGTTTTCGGCTTTGACCTTAAGGCCGGGGAAATGGCAGGCTTCGCAACATTTATTGAATGCGATATTTCTAATCCAGATAGCGTAAAGAACGCCTTTGCTAATTTTGCCAGCCAGAGCAAGACTCTAGATATCTTGATCAATAACGCGGGTATTGGCGCAATCGGAACAGTTGAACAAGCAACTGAAGAAGAATGGCACCGTGTCTTTAATGTAAACGTCTTTGGCACAGGACGTATGAGCGCTGCTGCTATGCCATACCTAAAAGCGAGCAAATCTGCCGCAATTGTTAATACCTGTTCGCTTGTTGCAACTGCAGGTGTTCCTAACCGCGCGGTTTACGGTGCAAGTAAAGGCGCCATTCACGCACTTACTTTGGCGATGGCAGTTGATGGTCTGGCAGATGGCGTGCGCGTGAACTGCGTAAACCCAGGAACTGCTGATACCCCTTGGATCAAGAATCTTCTATCGAAGGCTGCTGACCCAGATAAGGAATACGTGGCGCTTAAAGCTCGTCAGCCGATTGGACGACTTGTATCTCCCGTTGAAGTAGCCAGTGCGATTCTTTACTTAGCTAATCCAACACAAGCATCTACTACCGGAACAGCGTTAGCTGTTGACGGTGGCGTGCAAGGACTTCGCGTTCCTCGCTAATTTTGCTAGTTTGTTTTCTGGTTTATTGCGGCAAAGAAATATGTTGCTG
>JBEBBQ010000131.1:0-3210 GCA_041158325.1 Actinomycetota bacterium
GGACCATGTGTGTTGCAACAGCGGTGGGCGACCAATTGCCTCGAAGTAATCGGTATGTCGAAATACCAACCACCAGTTCATTCCACCCAACAAAGCAAAAGGTGTGTCGGCCAAGAAGCGGCGCATTGTGTCCGGTGCCCATGCTCCGACAAAAACCGTCGTAACAATAATCATGAATAAGAGAGGTGGAAGCAGGCGGCGAACACGTGCAATATAAAAGGCGCGAAGATCTAAACCACCACTGCGTTGGATTGAATCCAAAAGCAAACGTGTAATCACGTAACCCGAAATAACAAAGAAGAGATCTACACCTAAGAATCCACCCGGAATCCAGTTAAAACCAAGGTGATAGAGCATCACCGCGACCACCGCGACAGCACGCAGGCCATCGATGGCAGGTATGTATCGGATGCCGCGGGGAGTGGACATGGTGGTGGGCTAAATTAAATTAGCGCTTAGAGGATTTCTTGGCCGCGCTCTTCTTTGCTGGAGCTTTCTTTGCAGCCTTCTTTGCGCTCTTCTTCGGTGCATCTAATGCAGGACGTGTGCGCTGACTAGATACCTTGAGTGGTCCCGGATTAATTAATGTGTCATCGGCATTCAAATTGTCCAAGACACTCTTTTGCAACTCTTCTAGTCGCTGAAATGCACCATCAAGTCGATTACGTGATTGCTGAATCGCTGACTCTGCTGCATCTAGAGACTGCTTTTGAATTCTGTATAAACGCTCTGCCTCTGAAATAACTCCAGCTAACCATTGGCGATATCCCGAAACCTCAGTTGTTGCTTCAGTGATGATTCGTTCACCTTCGCGACGAGCGGCGGTTGCAAGTGCCGAAATCTCGCGCTTCTTGCTCTCCATCAAGCTTTCAGCTTCAGCTTCTGCCTGAGCAATTTTCTCTTCCGCTTCCGCTTCAGCTGTTTGAATATATTTGCGTCCACGAGATTCAGCGCCAGAGAGAATTGATCGCGCCTTTGCATCGGCGGCCTCTAGCTCCTCCTTGGTTGCTCGTGTTGTCTCTGCAACCAAACGTGATGCAGCAGCCTGCGCCTTGCTCTCGCGTGCTTGAGCAGATTTGATCATCGACATTGCTGTCTCAGTTGCGAGAATTTCAAACTCTTCTTTAGTTAAACCAGTGATGTCGCGGCGAGACTTTAGATCAGCGATCTGCGCTTCAAGTTCACGGATGCGATCAACTGATGAAGGTTGGTTAGAACTTTCATCCTCGCCAGTAAAGCCAACCCAGTTAAGGAAGCTCTTCTTCTGCGCCATGGTGCACCCCGCTGCTCAATAAAGATGTATAGATGGGGCTTAGGTTAGAGCAAGGGCCTATTTACTGTAAATCGCGACTGAAATGGCTATGTACTGCGAGATCCACGCGGCCAAAACGAAGATATGAAAGAGCTCATGAAAGCCAAAGTACTTAGCCTCACGCCCAGGACGCTTGAGCGCATAAAAGATTGCACCGACAGAATAAAAGAGTCCACCGATTGCAATGGGCAGTAACACCCATAAACCACCCGCTCGATAGAGAGCAGGAGTGTAAAAAACCGCGACCCATCCCAAAAGTAAGTAATTGGCGACATACAGCCAACGTGGTGCGTTAATCCAAAAGACGCGCAATCCAACACCCATTGCTGCACCAATCCACACAACCGAAAGCAAAATGGTTCTATCGCGTCCTTCTAATAAGGCAACAGCAAATGGTGTGTAAGAACCAGCGATGAGCAAATTAATATTTGCGTGATCCCAACGTCGCCAAATTTTCTTTTTCGCCGGCACCCAAGGGACCCGATGATAAATAGCGGAAACGCTAAAGAGCATAATCGCTGTAATTGAATACACCGCGACCGCCAACTTCAAAGAGTTCTTACTTAGAATGAATAGAACGAGAGAAGCAATGATGACCGCGGGAGTGGCGCCTAAGTGAAACCAGCCACGAAGCTTTGGAGGGATTACAGGTGTCTGGCTCATCAAGTAAGCCTAGGGTAATTAACGCGATTTACCCGTGGACAAAGGCATGTGCCACTGCCAAACTTGCGCCATGACACATAGATCACCCATATTTGAAATCAGCGATGTTTACATCGATCAAGAAGCAGCATTAAGCCCAATGGGCTGTACCTATCTTGGAAATGGTTTGAACCAGGACAAGTTAGATGACTTTTCAATTGCTGCAGCTGAAGTTAGCGCCAATCTAACCCGCGATACTTTGAAGAAGTTGGCTTCACTTGAGCCAATCGATGAAATCGATCGCATCGCTAAAGCTGTTATGACCGAGCGCCTTGAATCAGGGCTTGCACTTCACGATAGCCAAGAGGGTTATGTCCTGTGGAATGTTCTGACATCTCCTCCTTCAAATGTGCGTTCAATTTTCGAGTTAATGCCTAAAAACACCGATCAGGATTTTGACAACATTGCCAAGCGTTTAGCTGCAGTTGATGGCGCTTATAAGTCATGGTGCGAAACCATTCTGACCGTTGCAAAATCTGGAAAGACAACGGCGCAACGTCAGGTCAAGGGTGTTATTGAGCAGCTAGAAAGCTATGCAAATGGTGGCTACAGCGCGATGTGTAAGAACTTCGATGCTGATGGCAAGTACCCAGCAATCCATGAAGCGGCAAAGCTTGCTGAAAAGGCATCTGCCGAGACCGCCGATATTTTGCGCAATCAGTACCTACCGATCGCTACTCCTAATG
Organism: Actinomycetota bacterium; assembly: GCA_041158325.1. GTDB lineage: Bacteria > Actinomycetota > Actinomycetes > Nanopelagicales > Nanopelagicaceae > Planktophila. The sequence continues at coordinate 2,701 of JBEBBQ010000131.1, forward strand.
ATGCAGTTGGCGCAGAGCGATATGCGGTGTGGGCGCGTTACTTCACAGGTGCGCAGTTAGATCTTCCAGCAACTTATGAATGGGGTAAGCAGGAGCTCAAGGCGATCAATGATCGTATGTGGGAGCTTGCAAAGTTAATCAACCCAGAAGCAAAAACTCTTCGCGAAGTTGCAGACACTTTAGACAACGACCCTAAGTACAAGGTTGTTGGTCCAGAGAATGTCATTAAGTATCTTCAGGATTTCACCGATGCAGCGATTAAGCGCATGAATGGTGAGTTCTTTGAGATTGATCCACGCATCGCAATCTGCGAAGCACGCCTTGCTCCAGAGGGAAGTGCATCAGCCCCTTACTACAACCCACCAACAGAGGATCTTTCACGTCCAGGCACAACATGGATTCCAATGCTGGGTAAGAATGAAGTCAGCAACTGGCACTTAGTTTCTACTTGGTATCACGAAGCGGTTCCTGGTCACCACCTACAAATTGGAACTGCAACTGTTGAGAAGG
>JBEBBQ010000132.1:0-3274 GCA_041158325.1 Actinomycetota bacterium
GCTTTCAAAGAGAAATTCACGCAGGGATCTGTTGGCGGCTGGGCCTTGCGTACCACCGGCCAGCCCCCGTCGGACGAATATGGCGATTAGGTAGATGGTGGCTGCGATTCGCAGCAAAGTAATAAGTGCATATTCGTAAAGCGGCAGGCCAAATTTCGCACCCGTGACGGTGGCTAGGTGCTGCCAAATTGCAACGTGATAGATAAATTCGGCGCCTTGCCAGATCCAGAACGCATGTAAATCTCGCTTATCAACTAAGGCCATCACAGCAAGTGGAGTTAGCCATAGAACATATTGTGGTGAGTAAACCTTGCTCACGACCATCACTGCAGCAAGCACTATGAAGCTAAGTGAAGCAAGTGATGGAATATTGCGGAGTTCTAGAATATAGATTGTGATTGCGGCAAATGCAGCGAGCAAAATCAATATCGATATGTAATTTAAATTTGGAAGATAGACGCCGAGTGCAGACAGCGCATACCAAATTGATCCCCAGTCCGAACCACGCGAGAGATTTAATTGATAGAAACGCAACCAACCTTCGGGGGTTGTTAGGTAAACCGGCAAGTTGATCGCCGCAAATGTTGCGGCAGTTACAAATAGATAACGAAGTGCTGCTGGGATTTGATTGCGGCGCAAGAAAATGAAAGCAATAGGAAGTAGTAAGAAAATTGGCATGAACTTTGTTGAGATAGAAAGTCCCAGTGCCAGCGCACTTGAATCTAATTTCTTTCTATCAAACCAATAGATTGCACCTAACATCGAAATAATCGCCCAGAGATCCCAGTTGATGTATAGCGAGGCAATTGCCGCAGGTGCAAGTGGCGTTAAGTACGCAAACTCAGGTCGCATCTTGGAAACAATAAGCGTTATAAAGATTAATAAGAGCGCCAAGAAAAAGACGTTTGCGTAGAAATAATTTTGAAGTGCGTTATCGCCTGTTGGAACTATTTTCGCAACTGCCCACATAATCGCACCCGTAACAACAGGGTATTCAACTGATGCATCGCCATTGCTATAGGCCCATTCGCCTTTATTTAAGCCTCTTTCGCCATATAGGGCTGGAAGGTCTGAATAACAAGCATGAACATATTGGCCAGGTGTTGCCCAATCAGTTGAGATGCAAGGACTAAATTTTGCAAAACTTAATACTGAAGCAAGTATTGCTAGCGCAATTAGCGCGCGTGCACTTGTGCGCACGATTTAATCTTCTTTTCTTACCTGAACGCCGCCGCTAGTCATAACTATTGGATCAAGTCCACCAATATTTGCGGGCGCCGGGAAACTCATCTCAGGCTGTCCACGAAGTGCTCCTCTCATGAATGCAGTCCAGATTCGCGCTGGGAAAGTTCCACCGGTAACCGATGTTAATCCGCCGATTCCATTTAGTGATTCTGAAGCGCTATCGCGGAAGAGCGCAACCGATGCGGCAAGTTGTGGCGTGTATGCGCTAAACCAAGCAGATGCATTTGATTGGCTAGTTCCAGTCTTTCCAGCTGCAGGGCGTCCGAGTGCAAGGGCTGCTGAACCTGTTCCACCATTTACAACGCTCTTTAACGCATAAGTTAAATCCGCCATTACATCTTTAGAGAAGACTTCTTGGGTCTGCATTGTTCCTTCATAGAGCAGACCTTTATTTGGTCCAGTAACTGATGAAATTAGATATGGCTTTGCGTAAACGCCTTGAGCGGCAAATGTGGCATAAGCATTTGCGACATCGATTACATGCGGGCTAGCGACACCTAGTGATACCGATGGTGATGGCACCATGGCAACTGATTCTGGAATGCCGGCTCGTCGTGCAGCATCAACAACTTTATCTAGCCCGGCCTTTTGTCCAAGTGGAACATAGATGGTGTTAATTGAATATTTGGTTGCCTGCAGGAGATCGATCTGGCCCCAGCCTTCATTTCCATAATTGGAAACTTCATATGGTTTTCCTAGATCGTCGAAGATTTGTGGTGAATCACCATTCCACATTGAAGTAAGTGGAATACCTGCTTCAAGAGCTGCGATCAACGCGAAAGGCTTAAAAGTAGAGCCCGCTAGCGCAATTGACTGAGTGGCATCGTTTAACTGGCGCTCTAAATAATCACGGCCACCAAACATCGCAACAATTTCGCCGGTGCCGGGACGGATCGCAGCGAGTCCAATTCTTAAATTATCTGGCGCTTTCTTTGGATAGAACTTAGTTACCGCATCAACTGCTGATTGCTGTGCGCGTTGATCGATAGTTGTTTTAATTACTAGGCCACCGACAAGTAATTGGTCGTCGGTAAAACCTAACTTGCCCATCTCTTTTTGAACTGCGGCGACGATATGGCCTTTAGGTCCACTTAGTTGTCCGGTTTTGGTACGTGGGGTAACTGTTGGGAATTTCGCTTTCGCGGCATCTTCAGGAGTTATCCATTCGCGTTCTAACATGCCATCGATTACATATTTAAATCGGTTCTCTAAACGAACACCATTCTCTTTAGAAAGGGATGGGTCGTAATAACCAGGAGAACGCAAAATACTTGCGATGACTGCCATCTGAGACAAGTTAAGTTGGTTTACATTGCGATTGAAATATTGTTGAGATGCGGTCTGCACACCGTAAGCGCCGCGGCCGAAGTAAATAGTGTTTAAGTAATTCTCAAGAATCTGATCTTTAGATAAAGAATTCTCGAGTTTCAAAGAGATAACTAGCTCTTTAATCTTTCTTTGAATCGTGCGGCTGGGCGAGAGAAAGGCAGTTTTTGCATACTGCTGGGTGATCGTTGATCCACCTTCGCCAGTTAAATTGCCGGAACGTAAATTGTTAAGTAGCGCTCGTGAAATACCGGTGATACTAAAGGCTTTATTTGAGTAAAAGTTTCGGTCTTCTGCGGCAAGAACGGCGTTGCGAAGATCCAGTGGAATCTTTGCCAAAGGCAAGATCTGTCGGTTCTCTGATCCGATACGTCCGATCTCTTGACCATTTGAATATTGAATAATTGTTGATTGACTATTTACATAGGCGTTGGGATCTGGAATTGAAACGGTAAACCAAGCAAAAGCGAATAAGGTCGATCCGGCGATAAAACCAAAGCCGGCTAAGAAAATACCGGCACGGATAAGTTTTCTGCGGATCATTTCTTAAGGTTACCCTTTAACCCAATCTTCATCTTCCAAGGTGCGTACGCGACGGGGTGGCTTTCGTTCATTTCCATCCCCTAATAGATATGAAGAGCAGAGATGGTTCCAAGAGCATTCGCGGCAGACTTCAACGGTATAGACCGCAAACTCCCCAAAC
>JBEBBQ010000133.1:0-2605 GCA_041158325.1 Actinomycetota bacterium
TTAAAACTATTCTCGGTCTCGAAAAAGCAGATTCTGGAACTGTAAAAATTGGTGAAACTGTAAAAATCGCCTACGTCGATCAGTCGCGCGGTGGAATCGATCCAGCGAAATCACTTTGGGAAGTTGTCTCTGATGGATTGGATTTCATTAAAGTCGGCCAAGTAGAAATGCCATCTCGCGCATATGTTTCAGCCTTTGGATTTAAAGGTCCAGATCAACAGAAGAAGGCTGGCGTGCTATCTGGCGGTGAACGAAACCGTTTGAATCTAGCGCTTACTTTGAAACAAGGTGGAAATTTACTTCTTCTCGATGAGCCAACAAACGATCTTGATGTGGAAACCCTAGGGTCTCTTGAAAATGCTCTTCTGGAATTTCCGGGTTGCGCTGTTGTTATCTCCCACGATCGTTGGTTCCTTGACCGTGTAGCAACACACATCTTGGCCTACGAAGGCGAATCAAATTGGTTCTGGTTTGAAGGAAACTTCGAATCCTATGAAGAAAATAAGATCTCACGGCTTGGCGCAGATGCAGCGCGTCCGCATCGTGCTACTTATAGAAAGCTCACCCGCTAATGAAGTACACGAATAAGCAATTTGTTCGCTGGGATGACCTTGATGCATTTGGCCACGTCAATAACGCAAAGTATTTAACCTTTGCGCAAGAGGCTCGCTTCTTATGGTCTACCGAAGAATTCTCCACTGCGATGCGCGAATCTTCGCTAATCGAAATGGTTGTAGCGCGCGCTGAAGTAGATTTCATCGAACCAATTTATGACGGCGGTCGTTTTGTTGATGTAGAGATATCCGTTGAGAAAATCGGTAATACCTCTTTTGTACTTTTATACACGATCTCTGATGCCGGCAAGGTGTTCGCCAAGATTAAATCGGTACAAGTTGCTGTCTCAATGGAGACAAAGAAATCCCGCCCATTAACCGATGCTGAACGCGAGTTTCTGACGCGATATATAGAGAGTAATTAATGACTGTTCGTTCACGCAGAATCCATCCTGGATGGATTGCTGTAGCGGTCACCTTTGCCACGCTAATGGCAACGGCTGGGTTTAGATCAGCGCCTTCAGTTTTAATCGTTCCGCTGGAAGATGCCTTTGGATGGTCGCGCTCAGATATCTCTTTGGCTGTTGCAATAAATGTTCTTCTCTTTGGGCTGATGTCACCTTTTGCGGCAGCGTTGATGGAGAAGTTTGGGATACGCCGAGTCGTAATGTCGGCGCTAACAACTATTTCAATTGGCGCTTTTCTCACCATTTTTATCCAGGCGCCTTGGCAGCTAATTGCTACTTGGGGCGTAATCGTCGGCGTTGGCACTGGTTCCATGGCCTTGGTCTTTGCTGCAACGGTTGCCAATCGTTGGTTCGTTGCTAAACGTGGATTAGTTACCGGAGTTCTTACCGCTGCTTCTGCAACTGGTCAACTAATTTTCTTACCTGGACTTTCACATCTGGCAAATACTTATGGCTGGAAAAGCGTTTCTATAACAGTCTCATCATTTGCAATCTTGGTTGTTCCATTTGTATTTCTCTTCTTACGCGAAAACCCTTCTGAAGTTGGCCTGCTTCCTTATGGTGCGGCCCCGGATTGGCAACCACCTGCAAAGAGCGAACTCGGCGCAGGGGCGCTAGCGATTGATACTTTAAAACAGAGCGCCAAGAAGAAAGATTTCTGGTTTTTGTACGGGTCATTCTTTGTCTGTGGCCTTTCCACAAGTGGTCTGATTGGCACGCACTTTATTCCGGCAGCACACGATCACGGAATGCCAACAACGTTGGCCGCTTCACTGCTTGCACTGGTTGGAATCTTTGATGTGATCGGAACAATATTTAGTGGTTGGCTAACTGATCGTTACGACCCAAGAAAGTTACTCTTTTTCTATTTCGGTACAAGAGGGCTTTCTTTGTTCCTGCTGCCTTCAATTCTATTCTCAGAAATTCATGCATCAACTCTGGTCTTTGTAATTTTCTACGGACTTGATTGGGTAGCAACGGTTCCACCAACAATCATGCTCTGCCGCGCAATCCTTGGCCCGGAAAGAGCCAGCATCGTTTACGGGTGGGTTTTCACGGGCCATCAAATTGGTGGAGCAATTGCTGCATTTGGGGCTGCGATCTTGCGTGTAAAGCTTGGAGATTACGCAGTTGCTTTCTACATCAGTGGTGCGATGTGCATCATCACCGCATACTTTGTTTTGCAGATCGCCAAAGGCGTTGACGATAAGGTTTTGCGAACATGACAACTTTCTACGAAGAAGTCGGGGGAGAACCCTTCTTCAATGATTTTGTTTCTCAGTTCTATGCCCGCGTTGCTACAGATCCGATCTTGCGACCTATGTACCCTGAAAAGGATATGCATGGCGCCGCAGTTCGTTTAAAGATGTTCCTTGAACAATATTGGGGCGGGCCAACGACTTACTCTGAAGAACGCGGTCACCCAAGGCTACGTATGCGCCATGCTGGTTTTCATATTGATCTAGCAGCGCGCGATGCCTGGCTTAACTGCGCCATGGGAGCACTTGATGGCATGGAAATGTCAGATGCAAACCGAATTCAGTTACGTGAATATTTAGAGATGGCAGCGCACGGAATGGTTAA
>JBEBBQ010000134.1:0-12771 GCA_041158325.1 Actinomycetota bacterium
TCGCAACTTCTTGAACTATCTGCCTTCGGCGCTGCGATGGTTGCAGCACTTGGTGCAGGGTTTGCCACACTTTCAGATCTCGAAAAGATTGAATTGAAGTATGACGAGTACTTGCCAAAGATTGCAGAGTCAGAGCGCCAAGAACGGCTTAAAACATGGCGTAAAGCGCTTCTGGCGGCCCGCGGGAAAAATTAAATAAAACTCTATTCAGCGCTAAATAAAAGACCTAAGATCTAAACATTACGTAGAGAGAAGGCAAAATGGGAAAGCTCACTTACGGCGCAGGCATCTGGGCATTCGGCCAATTCGTTGACCGTTACGCAGGAGATGGTTACGGACCAACTCGTACCAGCCAACAGATGATTGAAGATGCCGCCAAAGTCCCTGGCCTAAAGCACCTTGATATCAACGTCCCATTTGATATCCCAGAGCGCACCGCAGTTGAGATAAAGAAGATGCTTGATGACAACGGACTTAAATGTCGTGCGACAACTCCACATATTTATATGCGCGAGTATGTGAAGGGTTCATTTACCAACCCAGATACCAAAATGCGATCACAAACAAAAGATCGTGTGCGCGAAGCTATTGCCGCTGCAGAAATTCTCGGTGCAACTTACGTTAAATTCTGGCCTGGACAAGATGGTTTTGATTTTCCGCTTCAAGCAAATTATTTGCAGATCTGGGATTACACCATCAATGGTATCCGCGACCTGGCAAATGAAAATCCAAAAGTTCAGTTTGCAATTGAATATAAATGCAAGGAACCACGCGTTCGTATGACACTTGCAACTGCCGCCAAAACCCTTCTTGCAATTAGCGAAATGAAAGTGGATAACGTCGGAATTGTTATGGACTTCGGTCATTCACTCATGGCGCAAGAAACACCAGCAGAGTCACTTCTGCTCATTCATCGCCACGGCAAGTTAGTTAGCGCCGAACTAAACGATAACTGGCGCGGCTGGGATGATGATCTTCCTGTTGCATCTGTTCATCTCTTCGAAACTATCGAATACATGCTGGCACTTCGCAGCATCAATTGGTCAGATCCAATTTTGCTTGATCAATTCCCATTCCGCGAAGATCCAGTGCGCGCACTCACCCGCAGCATCGAAATCATTACCTACCTCGAAGAAGTCTGCGATCGCGTTGATATCAACGCCTTAAATCAGGCTCAGAATTCGCAGGATGCCCTTGCAGCCCAAGCCGTCATCTGGGATGCGTTGATGCAGGAGAAGCGTTTCACGCGGTAAGCAACTACCTGTAAACTCACACCTGTACTTGGAGACGTCGCATAGCCCGGTCGAGTGCGCCTCACTGCTAACGAGGTAAGGGGTTAAACCCTTCAGGAGTTCAAATCTCCTCGTCTCCGCTCATTAAATTAGCTACAAGAGTTAGGCTCATTCCATGCGCTTTATAACCGAGCCACAATTCGACCTCACCTATGACGATGTCTTTATGGCTCCCTCTAATTCAGAGATTTCTAGCCGCATGGAAGTTGATCTAGATACTCAGGACGGCACCGGAACAACAATTCCGTTAGTGGTTGCAAATATGACTGCTATTGCAGGGCGCCGCATGGCCGAGACTGTCGCACGCCGCGGTGGAATTGTGGTTATCCCGCAAGATATTCCGCTGGCCATTGTCGAAGATGTGATCGCCTCAGTGAAGGCTAGCCATACATTCTTTGAAACTCCTATTACTTTGACGCCACAACAGACAGTTGCGGATGCAACAAGTTTGATTAATAAGCGTGCACATGGCGCCATTGTGGTTGTTGAAGGCAAGAAGCCGGTTGGAATTATCACCGAAGATGATCTACATAGCGTCGATCGCTTTACGCAACTTGGTCAAGTAATGACGCAAGAACTGACAACCATGCCAGACACGTTAGATCCCCGACAAGCATTTGATTTTCTAAGCGAAAAGGTGCGCACTGTTGCACCCGTTGTATCTGCAAATGGCGAACTCGTTGGAATCGTAACTCGCACAGGAGCCCTACGCGCCACTTTATATAAGCCAGCTTTAGATGCCAAGGCCCGCTTGCGTATTGCAGCTGCTGTTGGCATTAACGGGGATATCGCAGAAAAAGCTGCGAAGTTAGTTTCTTTTGGAGCAGATGTCCTTGTTGTAGACACTGCACATGGTCATCAGAAGAAGATGATCGAAGCGCTGCAGGTTATTAAGAAACTCAACTTAGGTGTGCCAATCGTTGCAGGAAACGTTGTTACAGCAGAAGGCGTTCGTGACCTTATCGCTGCAGGTGCCGACATCATTAAAGTGGGTGTTGGACCAGGTGCAATGTGCACAACACGTATGCAGACAGGCGTTGGCCGCCCACAATTTTCTGCAGTACTTGAATGTGCAGCCGAGGCAAAGAAACTCGGTAAGCATGTTTGGGCAGATGGTGGCGTTCGCCACCCTCGTGACGTTGCACTCGCTCTTGCAGCTGGCGCATCACAAGTAATGATCGGTTCTTGGTTTGCCGGAACATATGAATCACCTGGCGATCTACTTCGTGACAGTGCAGGACGCCCTTATAAAGAATCTTTCGGCATGGCATCTAAGCGCGCAGTAGCGGCGCGAACATCAAAAGAAGATGCTTTTGATCGCGCTCGAAAAGCTTTATTTGAAGAAGGAATTTCCTCTTCAAAGATGTATCTCGATCCAACACGTCCTGGAGTTGAAGATTTAATCGATGAAATCATTTCTGGTCTTCGTTCATCATGCACATATGCAGGTGCCAGATCACTAGAAGAGTTTGCCGAACGCGCTGTAGTTGGAATTCAATCTGCATCTGGTTATGCAGAAGGACGACCACTAAATCAATCTTGGCGCGGTTAAAGAGTTTATTTAATCTCGCTAGTAGTGCCTCACCGCTAACGAGGTAAGAGGTTAAACCCTTCAGGAGCTCAAATCTCCTCGCCTCCGTTCGGTTTTTCACAATTGTTCCTATCTATGGGAACTCTCAGGTTGCCTTCTGTACCCTCATTTAAATGAAGAGAAAACATTTAGCCCTAATCGCAACCGCCTCCGCCTTCGCCCTATTTGGTGGCGGCGTGCTCACGGCACAGACTTTCATGACTTCACGTATTGAATCGCGAGTTCAAGGTGAACTACCAAAAGCATCGGGAGTTAGCGCATCGATGCCATTTCTAGATATACCAAGAAATCTCGCATCAGATTCAATTAGATCGGCAAATATAGAGATTAAAAACTTTACACTCAAGGAAAATGGAACAAAGACCTCACTTAATATCGCTGCATCAAATATCAGTAAAGCAAAACCTACGCTAGTTGGAACTCTAGAACTAACAGCGACAATTCCAATATCAACGCTTGCAAAAGCATCCGAGTTCGGCGATGCCCAAATTGTTGGAGATACCCTCCAGGTTGCAGCAGGAGCAGGTGGAATGGGAAAAGCAATTCTCATTCCAAAGTACTCAAATAACCAGCTATATTTTGAAATCAAGAGTATTTCTGTTTTCGGAAATGAAATCCCTGCCTCATCGTTGCCTGCAGATATTCAAGATCAAATCAAAAGTAAGAGCCAGCGCAGCCTTACGCCCCCTAAAGGACTTAAAGTTAAATCGGTATCTATCAATAGCAAAGGACTTTCCATAAAAATGTATGGAAGTAATGTCCAGCTTGGCAACTTAGGTTTATAGGTGAAGCCATGAAGATAAATCTCAAAAAAGTACTTCCAACAGAACTTTCAAGTTATGTCGCATACCGAATAGTTCGAATTGCTACCGCTCTCTACCTTATGGTCATGATTGGGCGTAGCTCCATTCATCTATTCTCATCAGACGGAGGTGCTAACGGCATTGCGGGTATCGATATTTCTGTCGAAGGTGGCGATAACATCGTTGCGATCTTCCATCAATGGGGCGCCACACAACTCATCTTGGCGCTATTTATTTCTCTATTGTTTTTTCGTTATCCAGGAATGACACCGCTAATTGTGCTCACTCTCGCGGTGGAACCAGTCTTGCGCCTAGTCGCGGGACAGATGAAATCTGTGACAGCCGATGGTGCTCCACCAGGGGAGAGCCTAAATGGACCATCTTTCATTTTTCTTGTGGTCCTATTTATCGCCTCAGTTTTGGAAAAGAGAATACAAAAAATTTAGTTAATTAGTGGGCAATGAATGTTACGTGTAGCTGATATCCGTGCCCTGGTGCTGAATCAATTTCTTTGCTTCCGTTTAATATTCCAACCCAGGAATCGATAATTGAAGTTCCAAGTCCAGAGGTAATTTGTTCAACCAATGCGCCTGGTCCATCATCAGAAACAATAATGTCTGTTACACCCAAAGAGTCAGTACTTACACTTATCTGAACTCGTTTGGCGGGCCCATGTACCAGGGCATTAAGAATGGATTGTTCGACTATACGAAAAATTCCTAGCAATACTTTTGAATCTAGCGCTTCTGTTGCAGCGTCAATTTTTACAGACACCTCCATATCCGTTTGATACTGTTCAAGCAAGACATCGAGAGCCGCCTGCAAAGTCCCAGCTTCAAGATTTGGTGTTAACACTTGAATTAAATTTTTAAGATCTGAGGCGCGGGTGGTCTCAATCCTGATAATCGCTTTATCAATGACGTCGTTAACTTCATCTGAAGATTTACCAGAAATGGACTTGAGCTTCATTCCAACGACCATCAAATCTGATTGCACCCGGTCATGAAGGAATTGTGATGTTTGGCGTCGCAAATTCTCGTCAGAATTAATAAGTCCTTCACGCTCTGCCTCTAATTTAAGAACCAAATTAGTGGCGTTGTTAAGTCTTTCGCCAATTCTTCGTTCCGCTTGATGCATCAGAGCAAGCGTAATCAAACCCAATACAAGCGTGATTATGAATACGCTGAAATTAACAGGAAGTAGATCTCTGCCAAAATCACCAATTTGAGCAGAGAGAAAATCCATAATTTGTCGAAGAGCGATCAAATTCAAGAATAAGAAGAAGGCGACCTCAAGAATATATAGAAATGTGCTTTCTCCACTCCAAAAACGAAATCTCTTTAAAAGAATCGCGCCACCGGCAAAAAGAACTCCCGGGATTGATGACGCAAAGATAACCAAGGCGGCAGCCCTCCATCGCTCGGATCCACTAGGAGCGAGAGAGATAAATGGCGCGAATCTAGACAAGAAAATTGAGGAGAAGAAGAGAAAAATCAAATATGGGTTGTATGGATATGGTCCGATCAGCTTTAAACCTTTACGGAAAGAGTTAGCCATCAAGACATCCTCATTAACTCTCTGTATCTCAAGATAGCTGCAGTTTTTAGATCATCGCTTGGTTTTGAATCAGGTAACAAGATTCCATAAGAACGCGATAGTTCTTTTCGCACATATGAGTAACTCAGATCTAACTGCGCGGCAATATCCTGCGCACTCTTTCCCTGGGCACTTAAAGTCATGATCGAACGTTGACGAGGAGATAGTTGGAAGTAAATAGAGGACTGGACCTCATTATTCTCGCCTTCTAAATCGGCAACTTCCTCCCAATTGCCCTTACCTGAAGCGGTCAACTTAACAATATTTACATAATCTTCCAGGTCCATCTCTGCAGATTTATCGAAGAATGACCAACCGCTACGCATGCTTTTTGGAACTCGGCTCACCATCTGTGAAACTGAGTATTGAGAGTAAATTACAATCCCGATGTACTCATTAATATTTCGAAGAGCAATTCCAAGTTCGATTCCATTCAAACCATTTTGATCAAGTGAAAAATCAATCAGCGCTACATCTGCTTTTCGAACCAGAGTTCTATTCAACGCATCATCAGAATTGGCATAAGAACCAAGAATCTCTAGTTCTTTTGATTGGTTCAGCATCTCACCTAATATTCTGCGCAGAGCCGAATCGTTTTCTACATATATTAATCGCGTTGGGCGCATATCCGAGTTTCTCATAACTGAAGTAAATCAGAGTAAGAACTTGTCACATTTGTTCTCTTTTGATTGAAAGTGTCACGGATGTTCCGAATTCAACTCTTTAAGAGCCTACAAATTCAATTGGGTAATCATCTATTTACGCTTAGTCTATGCGAGCTCAAAGACTTAAAAGTCGTAACTTCACATTAGTTCTTGCGATTTTGATGATTACCACCGGGCTAAATGCACTGGTAACAACAACACCTGCTTCGGCGACCAATCCAGTTGGAAGTATTAAGTTTGAAAACAATGGGAGTTTAAAGTACGGGGCCGGTGCACCTGGTAGTCAAAATACAACTATCGAATTCTGGATGAAGCAAACCTCAACCGGGGGTATCCAGCGGATTTTTACAACATCCTGGTCCTTCGGTTCAAACAACATCACCATTCGCACCAACGGCTCAACCTGCTTGATCGCATCTGTTGCAAACATTGAACTTGTACAAACATCAGGTATTAACTACACGTGCCCTACGGTAAACGTGTGGCATCACATTGCCCTCGTTGGTCTCGGAACCACCTGGAATCTTTATGTAGATGGAATTCTTGCAAGGACGAGCAGTTGGTCAGATGCAACGAAGCCGAACATCACGGATACTGATGCATTCATAGGCGGATGGGAGGGGTCCGAGCGCTTCAACGGTCATGTGAGCAATTTTCGTTATGTAATTGGAACTGCTGTTTACACATCTAACTTCTCTTCTCCAGCTGCGCCACTAGCCGCAACACAATCGGCTGGAAGCGCAGGTATCAACGCAATAACTTCTGGAACCACAGTTCTATTGAACACTCGATATGACAGCACTCTTTCAACAGCTCGTGTAGACACTTCAGGAAACACGCGTACGCCTACAACATATGGCACACCTGTTGCATCAAGTGACAGCCCACCGATAAGTGTGGCATGCAGCAGTGGCGGTTCATTTAGTATTCTTAACAATGTTGTCATTTCAAGCACCCTAGATTGCGCAGGTGCGGTAGTTATTCCTGAAGGAGTGACATCGATTGCAGATAACGCCTTTAGTAGGCTCTCGAAAACTACGCTAGAACAATCAAGAATTACCTCAGTCACAATTTCAAATTCGGTTACCTCAATAGGTAACACCGCTTTTACATGGAACACTCACAATTCATCACTTACGATTGGCTCAGGACTCACTACAATTGGTAGCGGCGCATTCTATAACAATTTGGCCCTTCGAACATTAGTGTTTCCCAGCAATGTCAGAACAATCAATAGTTCCGCATTTCAAAATATTCCTCTCACATCGCTAACTTTCAACGAAGGCCTGACGACTATTGGCCCGAACACTTTCGCGGGTACCAATTTCAAAAAACTTGTGATTCCAAATTCTGTAACCACAATTGGCAATGCCGCTTTTGCCATTAACCAAATTGAGGATCTTTTGATTGGAACCGGAGTAACAGCGCTCCCTAACCGCGTTTTTGATAATTCAAGCAAACTGCAATACCTAACCATTCCTAGTGGAATCACATCCCTAGGTACAGATGTTTTCAAGAGTTATTCGAAATCAACATATATATATTGCGGCACCTCATTATCCTCAGCAACTCTAAATACTGCTGGGCTTACGTCAAGTACCAAGGTCTGCCCAGCGGTACCTGGTCCTCCAACAATTGAAACCGCAACACTTGCCTCAGATACAAGTGCGACTGTTACTTTTACAGCTCCGCAACATAGCGGTGGATCAGTAATTACTTCTTATACCGCAGTTTCTTCACCTGATTCAATTGCAGCATCAGTTAATCAATCTGGCAGTGGTTCGATAACTGTTACTGGATTAAGTAGGGGCGTTAGCTACACGTTCGCAGTTTATGCTTCGAATATAGGAGGTGCCGGCGCTAGTTCAGTCGCTTCAGCAACCGTACGTACGCCAGATGCACCACCAACGATTACCTCAGCAACAATTTCAGGCAGTCCTATTTATGGGCAAACACTTACGGCAATTGCGGCGGGTGTAACCGGAAATCCAACAAGCACGGCATATCAGTGGAAAAGGAATGGGAGTGATATTTCGGGGGCGAACAACGCTACATATCAATTAGGCAGTTCAGATCTTTCGGCACAGATTTCAGTAACTATTACCGTTACGAATTCAGAAGGTTCCGCTTCTGTAACGAGTGACTCTACCGCTGGTGTTGGCAAAGCTACACCGACTTTTGATCCTTGGAGTGATGTTTCAAAGATTTATGGAGCATCTAGCTTTAGCTTAACGGCCCCAATCGCTTCCACTGCTGGAACATGGAGCTATTCTTCAGCAAACCCTTCAGTTGTTTCAATAAATGAAAATACGGCATCGATTTTGGGGTTTGGAACCTCAGTAATATCAGCAATGTTCACTCCAGCAGATCCAATAAATTTTATTTCAAATCAAACTGTAACTATGACGATTTCTGTGGCTAAGGCGACAACTAGCCTGTCACTTGCTTTAGCAGCTGCAACGCCTACATATGGCGCAGTGGACACTATTACCGCTACTGCATCAGTACCTGGAGCTGTTACATTCAAAAGTAGCGGAACTAATATTCCAGGTTGTGAGAATGTGGCTACCTCTGGGTCCTCACCGATTACTGCCCAGTGTCCATGGATACCTGGCGGTGTTGCTTCTTATTCGCTTACTGCAGTTCTAACTCCCACAAACACAATTGATTTTTCTGGTGTTACCGCCAGTGCGTTGGCTCCGACTTCGGTGCAAGCAGCAATCACTGTGACGCCAGATGCTGGGCAATCGAAAGTTTATTTGGGAAATAACCCGACTCTCACCTACTCGATAACCTCTGGTGCACTTTTTGGCTCAGATGTTCTAACTGGTGCGCTTACCTATACAGGTAGTATTGCCGGAGATTACGCGATAGGAATAGGAACGCTCTCAAACTCAAATTACATAATAACGCTAGCCCCGGTGACATTTGCGATAACAAAAGCAACCCAAACGGCCGTCAGTCTCTCCTCGCTCAGTTCGGTATACAACCCAAGCAACCAGACCGTCTCGCTCACGGGTTCCGGTGGTGCTGGCACAGGTGATTATACTTATGCGCTGGATTCATCAAACACGACACCAGGTTGTTCAGTAAGTGGTTCAACGCTTACTTACACAACTGCTGGAACATGTGTTGTCGCAGTGACTCGAACTTCAGATACTAATTATCTTTCTCGAACCGATATTGTTTCATTCTCTATTGGTCTTGCAACCCAGACCATTACTTTTGGTTCACTTTCTGCCAAAAACTACTCAAGTGATACCTTCACAGTAAGTGCTACCTCTTCGGCCTCCCTCACAGTTGTCTTTACCTCTGCCTCCCAGTCAGTGTGTACGACATCAGGCATTTCCGGAAGCACAATTACCCTATTAAGTGTTGGAACATGTGTAATTAACGCTAATCAAATTGGAGATGCAAGCATCTCAGCTGCGGAAACGGTTTCTCAGAATTTCATCGTTAATCCTCGCGCAATTACCGTAACCGCGGATGCCAAGACGAAGGCGTACGGAGTAACAGACCCAACACTGACTTACACAATAACGACAGGCTCTCTCGTGTTGGGTGATGTGATCACCGGATCACTAACCCGTGCGGCAGGAACAGGTGTAGGTACCTACCAAATTCAACAAGGAACGCTAACAACCGCAAATAATCCAAAATATGCAATTACTTTTGTGGCGGCAGATCTTTCCATCACGCGAGCAACGCCGGCTCTCGTTCTCACCTATCCAAATTCTAACGTGGCGATCTTGCGTCCAGGAGCCGTTGACACACCAACAGTTACTACTAGCTCGAGTTCTGGCGCACTCACCTTTGCAACAAGTGCGGCAAGTTCGATCTGTACTGTGGATACGACAACAGGCGTAATTTCTCTCTTCGGCGCAGGAAGTTGTCCTGTTGGAATGACAACAGCGCAGACAACAAACTTTATCCAGCACACAGAGACAATTACAGTGACAGTTGCGCTCTTAAGCACATCCCTAGTTGGCATTGACCCAGGCGATTTAGTCAGCATGGGGCAGCCATTCTTTGCTCACGCCAGCGTCGATCAGGCTTACTCATTTAGCAGCGGCAACAATGGTGCATCTGTTGCAATTCCTGCAGGAGCACTTGATCCACTTGTTCCAATTTCAATTCATTTGCTGACAGATTCAGCCGACCAGCGCGCGATGATCGGTGGCACTGGTACATCAGTACTTTCGGTTGTCGTCTCCTGGGTCGCACCAGATGGTTCAGTTCCAAATACAAACGCTGGTAAAGCAATCTCGGTAACGCTTACAAATTCAGCCATCAAGAAAGATGCCAAGGTTTATAGCATCATCGGAAATCAGAGCAGACTTCTTGGAACTGCTACCGCTGATGGATCAGTTACAACACTGATTACCGAAGATCCTGTGCTATTGGTCATTAACCCAGTTGTAACAACTCCAACACCTGTAACTTCTGATTCAAGTAGGGGCACCAGTTACGTCATGTCTGTTGCAATAGATAACTCTGCAGCGATCAGCGTAGCCAACGATAAATTGGCAGCAGATAAGGCAGCAGCAGAACTCAAAGCTTCACAAGAAAAGGCTGCAGCTATAGCCGCAGAGGCAGCAGCGCTAAAAGCTGCGAAAGATCTTGCAGATGCACAAGAACAAGCTGCTGCAGAGCTGAAAGCTGCTCAAGAAAAAGCTGCTGAGGAGCTTCGTATTGCAGAAGACCTACGTCTTGCAAAACTAACAGCAGAGGCAGAACTTAAGGCCGCTGCAGAGAAGAAAGCCGCACTAGATGCCGCAGCCGCAACAGTTAAACCCACTGTGACGCTCTACTCGCTCTCACCAACACTCAAGTTGAACGCCTATGACAGCGCATACCTAAACAAGTATGCGAAGTCGCTGAAGAACGGTGCACCAGTGACTTGTATTGGCTACAGCTATACCAAGAACACCACAGTGATGAAGGCAAACGCCCTAGCAAAGAGCCAGGCAACCGCGGTCTGTGCGCTGATGAAGAAGACCAATAAGACACTCAAGACTTCTGTAGTTGTTTATCCAGCAACGAAGGCACCTAAGGCCGCAACGGGAGCTAAGTGGGTTGGAGTCAGTTACCGAATAGATGGGTTTAGAAATTAATGATGATCTATAGCCACGTTGTTGAAAAAATGGTTCGTAAAACTTTTCTTGCGGTCCAAAATCATGACTATCAAGCGGTATTAAATGGTGTTTCTTCTAAAAACCTCACCCATCGTTTTGCCGGTCCTAACTCATTGGGTGGCATCCGACATGACAAAGAAGCGCTCGGTAGATGGTTCAAAAGAGTCGGCACAGTTCTTCCAGAACTCAAGTTCGATGTAACAAATGTTTTAGTCCACGGTGGACCATGGAACACAACGGTTGTCGCCCGCTGGGTTGCCACCTGCACACTTGAAAATGGCGAGCCATACGTAAATCCTGGAATTCATGTAATCAAACTGCGTTGGGGTAAGGCATACGACTTCGATGTATATGAAGATACCTTTGCTGTGACAGTCGGGCTCGAAAAACAAGCAAAGTCAGGCATTACGGAAGCAAGTGCGCCCCAAATCAGGAGTTGAATCAGCCCCACTTCTAATAGTATTTACCAATGCCTCAATACAAAGTAGCGATCGTCGGTGCAGGTCCGGCTGGTTACTTTGCTGCGCAAGCGTTGCAGAATCTGCAAACAGAAGAACTCCAGTTCACTATCGACATGATCGAACGCCTGCCAACCCCTTGGGGCTTGGTGCGAAGTGGCGTTGCACCGGATCATCCCAAGATTAAAACCGTGGCCAAGGTCTTCGAAAAGATCGCCACCGCAGGAAACTTCCGTTTATTTGGTGGGGTTGAGCTGGGCACAGATATCTCGATCGAGCAGTTAAAAGAGATGTATGACGCTGTTGTTATTGCCACAGGATCCTCAATTGGTAAAAAGCTAGGTATCCCTGGTGAAGATTTACCGGGATCCATCTCTGCCGCTCATTTTGTCCCTTGGTATAACGCACATCCGGATTTTGCAGATTTTAAAATTGATTTAAATTGCACCACTGCTGTTGTAATCGGCGCCGGAAACGTAGCCATGGATGTAGCGCGTATGTTGGCGTTAGAACCAAGTGAATTAGATCCAACAGATACAGCAGATCATGCGATTGACGCTCTTAAAGCGTCTGCTATACGCGAAGTTGTGATTAGCGCTCGTCGCGGGCCAGAGCATGCGGCGTTTACTTCACCTGAACTTCGTGAATTACCAAAGCTCGAGCACACCAATGTTTTGATGGATAAATCAGATATCGAAGCTGCGATTGAGCGCGCCGGATCTGAAATTGAGAAGGATACGAAGAGCAATTTAGATGCAATGCTATTAATCTCTGAAAAAGAGGCAACCAACCACGATCGCACCATGAAGTTTCAATTCTTGGCAACACCGGTCGAAGTTAAAGGTTCTGGGAAGGTCGAAGAAGTTGTATTCCAGAAGACCGGCAGTGATGAAACCTTTTCAATCAAGTGCGGCTTAGTTATTACCGCGATCGGCTATGAAGCAGCGAGTATCCCTGGGATTCCATACGAGCGTGGGAAAGTAGTAAATAACGAAGGCAGAGTCAGCGAAAACCTTTATGTTGTGGGCTGGGCGAAGCGTGGGCCATCGGGTGTTATCGGAACAAATAAATCAGATGCCGCAGATGTAATGAAGTTATTGGTAGAAGATTTAAAGGGTGCAAAAGATAAGGGTGATATATCCGAGATTTTGCCCGCCAATAAAATTGTTTCGCAAGCAAATTGGGAGGCGATAAATGCAGCGGAAATCGCAGCGGGAGAGCCCTTGGGTAA
>JBEBBQ010000135.1:0-9007 GCA_041158325.1 Actinomycetota bacterium
CCTACCTGCGCCCCCGTAGCTCAGGGGATAGAGCACCGCCCTCCGGAGGCGGGTGCACAGGTTCGAATCCTGTCGGGGGCACGCGACCTAAATCACCTCACTTTTATCAAATCTCTTTCCATTCATCCTTGTTTATCAACCTAGTAACAGGGAGAATTACCTACTTACGCGAGAAGATTTTTAACTTAGCGCGTCTTCGTTTTCACTGCGCTCACCAGAAGGAGATAACTCATGGATTGGCGACATCAATCAGCATGCCGCGATGAAGATCCAGAGCTCTTCTTCCCTGTGGGAAATACTGGCCCCGCCTTAACTCAGATCGAAGAGGCGAAGAAAGTTTGTAATCGCTGCATCGTTAAAGATGCTTGTCTAGCCTGGGCGTTAGAGAGCGGACAAGATGCTGGAGTTTGGGGCGGCCTCTCTGAAGATGAGCGCCGTGCGCTTAAGCGCCGTGCGGCACGTAATCGTGCGCGCATGATGGAGCAGAACAACTCCATTTAGTTTTGAACCCAGTTAGATTGGAAAAGTTAAACGCGCCTCAGTTCCTGCAGGTGTCCGAACTAAATCTATATTTCCGCGTAACTCATTTTCAGTCAATGTTCGCACTATCTGTAATCCAAGGTTTGAAGATTCTGCCAGCGAGAATCCCTTTGGTAAACCGACTCCATCATCAAAGATAGTTATCTCAGCACCACTTTGGCTGCGCGCTACCGTTATCGTCAAATGATTTCCCGATTCGGCGAGCCCGTGTTCAAGTGCATTATGAATCAACTCAGTTACGACTAAAGACAGTGGCGTTGCGATACGCGGATCAAGAGCTCCAAGTTCACCGGTACGAGCAATTTGTAGTTGTCCCATTCGAGGGCTGAGGTCTAAGGCGTGAGCTACTAGACGATCGAGCACATCGTCGAAGGCAACAGATGCTTCGGCACTGCTTGAAAGAGTCTCGTGAACGAGAGCGATAGATGCGATGCGACGGACTGCTTCATTTAACGCAGCACTTGCGGCCGGGTCTTCAATGCGGCGCGATTGCAAGCGAAGCAAAGCAGATACCGTCTGTAAATTATTCTTAACGCGATGATGAATCTCGCGAATAGTTGCATCTTTAGTTACGAGTTCACGCTCACGACGACGCAGTTCTGTCACGTTCTGCAAGAGCACAATTGCACCGATACGGTCACCGCCCGCAAGTAAGGGAAGAGCCAATAGATCTACTGTTCCGCCAGCGTTTTCTATCTCTACTTGACGCAACGCTTTGCCACTTAAACCTACTTCAATCGCTTCTTCATGTGCTTCAAACTTCAAAACGGAGACGCTACGGGCTGCCTGTCCAAGATTGTTGCCTTCGAGTTCACCAGTCCAACCCATTCTGCTAAAGGCAGATTTTGCATTTGGACTGGCATAAATGATTGCACCGTTGATATCAAGGCGAATCAATCCATCGCCAACGCGCACCGCAGGATCAAAGAGCTCGCTATGTTCGTTATATGGAAAAGTTCCTTCCGCCACCATGCGATAGACGTTATGGGCTACTTCTCGATAATTAAGCTCCAGGCGGCTTGGTTGGCGCATAAGTTCGGCGTTACGGTGGCGCGAAATCACCGCGATTACTTGATCCTCCAGAATTACCGGAATGGTCTCTTCCTTAATAAAGATTTCACCAAACTTTTCAGGTTGCGCGTCTCTAATGATTTCAGCCTCTGAAAGCGCCTGATCAATTCGCGGACGTGAGCCCCATGCGATTTCATCGCCGATCACATCCTGGTTAAAGACTGTCGCAGCCGTTGTTGGTCGAATATGTGCAACGGCTACATAACCAGAAGGCCAGGTTTTATAGTCTTTGCGAAGCGGAACCCATAAAATTAGATCTGCAAATGAAAGGTCTGCCAAGAGTTGCCAATCAGCGGTTAACTCGCGAATTCGTCTAATCTGTTTGGAATCAAGCGGACTGCGGTCTCGTAAAAACTCTTCTAACTTAGGCATGGCGAACTAATCCTGCAACCACTCTTGAAGCGCTGGCTTAATCTCTTGGGTAGCAAACCAAGTTAACTCTTCACCATCTGATGAGACCAAGAAGGCGCATTGCACGCTCTCCCATTTGGCAACATCTTTTAGAATTACAAAGTTTTCACCGTGCTCGGCTATCTCGGGATCGCTAACTTCAAGAGCCAAGATAAAGCCTGGTTTTGCGGGATTGGTGCGCATCTCCAACGCTTCGTCGGCGGCGAGCATAGAGAGAATGAATTCGCCTTCTTCTTCATCCATCTCGTTATTTGCAGTTAGAAACTTAATTGTTGGGGCATATAAAGGTCCGCACTCCATGGCTTGTGACTCTAGGAATGCAGAAATTTCTTCGACTGTTACAGGAAGATACCCACGCATAGCGCTAAGGGTATAAGAGATTTAGGAAGTGTCTTACTTGGAGGAATTAACGCTTATCGCCTGCGCCATTTTGGCTATTTCTTTGCGCAGCGCTCCCCTTTCGGCGGCTTGATGCAGCGTTGTGCGTTCTTCGATTGCTAACTGACAAGATCGCAGATCCCAAGGCAGGTTCCAAAGAACTGCAGACCTAATTGGCGATTTCCGAGAAGAGTTTAGTTCGGGTCCGCGTTTACTGGAGGCGTGAGTATTAACAAGATGTATATCGGCGGAAGTCGATATTTTTGCAAAACTCTGAGTGAATTCATCACAACGTTTCTGTGCGAGAAATGTTGAAATGGTGGTGAGTACAAGGTGATCGGCGCTTCGAACTGCCCAGATCTTGGCAGCAGAACTCCAACGTCTATCCGAAAGTTCCCTCGCCAAGAAGGCGACCGAGCCAAGATCAATCACTATCTGATCAAAAGACTCGCCTGCCGCGCTTATGCGTTGTTCAAATTCAGTGATTGTCTCTTGGGTGAATTCCATTACCGATAAGTTCTCGGAGAAATCACGCCAGCTTGCCTCGGTAGATAACTTACGAAGATCCAATAGAGAAGCGATAGCAGGGGCTTGAAAGTTAGCTTCGATCAACAAAGTCTTCACCGCCAATAGGGCGCTCTCTTGTGCCAGATTGATTGCGACCGTTGTACTGGCCGTTGTATGGCCGATACCTCCAACCGCAACAACCTTGGCACGGTACTTGGCGGCGGGGTGGATCATGGGTGCGCGAAGACCGGAAGATCTAATGTTTTCTAAGATAACCAAGGTGAGATTTTCTGGCGATGTTGGCCGTGCAAAAATATTTGAGAACCCGCGATCATTTCCAGATTGATCAGCAAAACCAAATAGAGAAACAACTGGAGATGCTAATTTCGATATCTCAAGAGCGCTAGCGCCTGGTAAGTCGGTAGAGAAGATAAGTAGAAGTCTCTTTCCGGAATTGGCAGAGACCGCCCTTTGCAATTCTGAGAAATCCATTACGCGAGCGATGACGTTCCATCCCTGGCCAAATAAAGCG
Source organism: Actinomycetota bacterium (assembly GCA_041158325.1). Classification (GTDB taxonomy): domain Bacteria; phylum Actinomycetota; class Actinomycetes; order Nanopelagicales; family Nanopelagicaceae; genus Planktophila. The sequence goes on from JBEBBQ010000135.1 coordinate 3,440, forward strand.
CTCGATACCAAGCTCTCAAATTCAGGATCTGAGATAGCAGTGACAACCGTGGGTACGTCTAATGGATCCATATCTAGCCCAGTGCGCGAACAATTACTAGTCGGCCGCTAACTGTGGCATCGAGCAGTTTTATGATTTGAGAATCAATCAGCGAGATTGTTAGCGCGATATCAGATGAAAAATTGGCAGATTTTCTATCGATGGATCTGATGTAAGCGTTCTTCACAACTACTTCGGGCATGCCAATTTGAACTCCGCCCATCGCTGACTCAGGTACCCAATAGATATTGATCGCCTCGCCGATTGAGATATCGCTTGGTAAATCTGTAGCGCGCACAGCTATCGGCACCAATTGCGTTCTTTGAGTCGGCGCCAAATCGCTCACGTCATCAATTGAAATTAACTCACCGGCGCTCTGCGCTCGAGTTACATAACTACCCTCCAGCGGTGTATTGCTTGAGAAGTATCGTGATGCGCTCTCCCCTAGCGCCACCTTTACCAATGCAATCTGACCACGCGATATTTCAACACCAGGTGCCAGTGCGCTCTTTGCTACCCAGTAACTATCAGTTCTGTTGCCGAGCGCTGTTAGCGCAAGAGCCGAGATCAGCGCTGCGGCAAAGAGCGATACTGCGACGATAAATCGAGTTTGAGCCGCCTTCTTCTGTGTATTCATAGTGGGGTACTAAATGCCATCAGCGCGCGCCCACCGCTTGCTTATCCACAGTAGTACTTTCGAATGAGAAGAAATCGCACCTTAAGTTGATGAGGCTTTTCAGGTTAAGAGCGACCCTGCGCCATGACCACTCAAAGAGATTACGCAGAAGCAAAGAGAGAATTACGCCTAGTTTCAAGTTCGGAGGATCCAGCGCTATGGACCCATCCACAGTTAGATCTTTACTCACTTTCGGAGATTGCCAATAAGAAAAAGTTTGCACCACTACCTCAGCAAAGTGCGAAACTTTATTTAATCCCGACCAGTTTTGGCGAAGAGTACGAACCGGGTTTTGAACCAGTTCCTACATCGGCAAGTGAATTACCTGAGTTACATACCTGGACGATGAAGTTTGCAATCAGCGTTGTGGAGATTTGGGCAGGACGCCGCCAACCTGCACAGTTGATTTCGCGCTGTCATCGCCACATCTACATGCAATTGTTAAAGCAGGTAGGAAGCCAGAAAGAGATTGGAAGAATTAGAACGATTCATCAGAGCCAGCCTTTAGATGGCATTTGCGAATCAACTATCACCGTTCGATACGGAGATCGTCTTCGTGCGATGGTTATCCGCTTTGAAGGCGTAGATAAGCGTTGGTTATGTACGGAGTTGCGGCTACTTTAAGCAGCGCCGTGGCAACGTTTAAATTTCTTGCCTGAACCACATGGACACTGGGCGTTACGTGAAATTTCGCCCTTTGTCGAGACGCCTGATTCGTCGGCTGCTGTGTACTGCAGCGCACCTAAATCAGCCGGTTTCTCAGTAATGCCGGCGGCGACAACTTCTGAGCCGTCACCTTGGACAGAAACTTCAACGTTAAAGACCAAACTAGCAAGCTCTTCTTTAATTCCATCCATCATCGCTGCAAAGAGTTCGTAACCTTCGCGCTGGTATTCCACAAGCGGATCGCGTTGCGCCATTGCGCGCAGACCAATTCCTTCTTGTAGATAGTCCATCTCATAAAGGTGTTCACGCCACTTACGATCGAGAACAGATAGCAATACCTTGCGCTCTAATTCGCGCAAAACGCCTTCTCCTAGTTCGCGTTGTCGCTTTTCATAAGCCGCTGTTGCATCTTCGAGGATTTGATCAGAAAGGTAATCGACATCTAGCGCTGCGCGTGAACCAATTTTTGCAATTAGCTCATCTGCGGTAAAGCTAATTGGGTAGACAAGCTTTAGTGCTTGCCAGAGGCGATCGAGATCCCAATCTTCGCCATAGCCCTCAGCAGTTTCAGCGTTAACGTAGGCAATTAGAGTGTCTGCCAAGAAAGTTTGTACCTGTGCAGAGATGTCTTCGCCTTCTAGAACTAAGCGTCGTTCACCATAAATTACTTCACGTTGGCGGTTCATGACATCGTCATATTTCAAAACGTTCTTACGAATTTCAAAGTTCTGCGCCTCGACCTGAGTTTGAGCAGAGCGAATCGCATTGCTAACCATCTTTGATTCGATTGGTTCGTTATCTGGAAGGCCTGCTGCAGATAAGAATCGCTCAACTAGCGCTGAATTAAAGCGACGCATTAGATCATCTTGCAATGAAAGATAGAAGCGTGATTCACCTGGATCGCCTTGTCGACCAGAACGTCCACGCAACTGGTTATCAATGCGGCGGGATTCGTGGCGCTCGGTGCCAAGAACGTAAAGACCACCAAGTGCAACTACAGATTCGTGGTCTTTAGCAACTGCTGCCTTCTGCTTTGCAATTTCTGCAGGCCATGCCGCTTCATATTCAACTGGGTTATCAACTGGCGATAAGCCGCGTCGTTGGAGTTCGAAATCTGCCATGAATTCTGGGTTACCGCCGAGCATGATGTCTGTACCGCGGCCAGCCATATTTGTTGCAACAGTTACAGCGCCGCTAACTCCAGCGCGGGCGATAATTGATGCTTCACGTTCGTGATGCTTGGCATTTAATACTTCGTGAGGAACTCCTGATTTCTTTAGAAGTGCAGAAAGTTCTTCAGATTTTTCAACTGAAACTGTACCGACAAGAACAGGTTGGCCCTTGCGATGGCGCTCGACGATATCTTGAGCAACCGCCATAAACTTTGCGAGTTCAGTCTTGTAGACCAGGTCGGCTTGATCAATACGTTGCATTGGGCGGTTGGTAGGAATTGGAACAACGCCGAGCTTGTAGATCTGATGAAATTCTGAAGCCTCAGTCATCGCGGTACCAGTCATACCGGAAATGGTTTCGTACAAGCGGAAATAGTTCTGCAGAGTAATCGTTGCTAAAGTCTGGTTCTCGTCTTTAATTTCGATTCGCTCTTTAGCTTCAAGGGCTTGGTGCAAACCTTCGCTGTAGCGACGGCCAGCCAACATACGGCCAGTGTGCTCATCAACGATTAATAGTTCACCATTCATTACAACATAATCTTTATCGCGTTTAAAGAGTTCTTTCGCGCGGACTGAGTTGTTCAAATATCCAATTAGCGTTGTATTTGCTGCCTCGTAGAGGTTTTCGATCTTAAGGAGTTCTTCTACCTTAGTAACGCCATCTTCAAGAATTCCGATGGTCTTCTTCTTCTCATCTACCTCGTAGTGAGTATCGCGCTGTAACTTGTCTGCGATATTTGCAAACTCTACATACCACTTGGTGGCCTTATCGGCGGGTCCACTGATGATCAACGGGGTACGTGCTTCATCGATAAGAATTGAGTCAACTTCATCTACTACTGCAAAGAAGTGATCGCGCTGAACACAATCATCTATTGACCAAGCCATGTTGTCGCGCAGGTAATCGAAACCAAATTCATTGTTTGTGCCGTAGGTGATATCAGAGTTGTATGCGATGCGACGCTCAGCCGGCGTCATGCTATTAACAATTACTCCAACGGTAAGTCCTAGGAAGCGATGGATGCGACCCATCCATTCGCTATCGCGCTCGGCAAGATAGTCGTTAACGGTAACTACGTGAACGCCGCGACCAGCCAAAGCATTTAAATATGAAGGAAGAGTTGCAACGAGAGTCTTACCTTCACCGGTTCGCATTTCGGCGATGTTTCCGCGATGTAGCGCAGCGCCACCCATAATTTGTACGTCGTAGTGACGCTGACCAAGTGTGCGCTTTGCCGCTTCTCGGACAACTGCAAATGCTTCAGGAAGTAAATCATCGAGAGTTGTTCCTGCGGCAAAACGAGATTTAAATTCATCGGTCTTAGCGCGGAGAGCCTCATCTGAGAGAGAGGAGATCGCAGGCTCAAAGGCGTTTACTTGATCGACAACCTTGCTTAACTCGCGAAGAATTTTTCCTTCGCCAGCGCGCATGATTCGGTCAATAATCTTTGCCATTTAAGAACCTTTCCTAACCATTTCCTGCCCAGGAGCTACCTAGTTGCTGCAAATCTAGACCCCTTATCGTAGGGGTTTAGCCGTACAGCTTGTTACCGCGCCAAGCACGGTAAAACCTGCGGTACGCAAGGCCCGGATCGCCTCAGAGAGGGTGGCCCCAGTGGTGATCAGATCATCAATAACAATAATCTTAGGTCCAGTATTCCCCGTCGAAAACTGAGCGGTGAATTTAGGATCAATTGCAAAAGCCCCAGAAAGATTCTCTGATCGATTAATGATATTTAGCTGAGATTGATCTCTAACTTTGCGGTTATGTCTAAGTGCCAAATGGTTTGGAAAGCCGACTTCAAAAGCAACCTGCGAAGTGATCTCTTGAAGAAAATTTCTACCGCGCTTTCGGTTCGCAGATTTTCTTGACGGTATTGGTACTAGCACTGCAGAACTATGTCGATTTACAAATATCTCTAGTGCGTGAACTATTCCATCAACTATTAACCGATCAGCTGCCCTGATCTGTGATTCCTTAGCGCTTAATAAAACGCGTGAAGCAATTGGCGAGTACTCGATTGCCGAGAGAACCGGAAAGATTTCTTCGCTCCAACTGATTTCTCTTTTATAAACATGTGGGTGCCACTGTTTGCGACATTCAGAACAAATTGAGATCCCTAATCTGGAACACCCGATACATCGAGAAGGAAAAATTATTTCAGTTAGGTTTAACATCTCAGGAGTATCGCCTGAAAAAATTACCTACTAGTTGAAATTAAACTGACTGGGGATAATCTTTCGGTTGCGGACGAATTGGTCTTCCGGAAATCTGTGAGCCGGCAACAATCGGAAGGGTGAGAACAAAATGTGCTCCGTGTCCAATCGCTCCCCAGGCATCTAGCTCACCGTTGTGTAAGCGCGCATCCTCAAGAGCAATTGATAGACCTAGCCCTGTTCCGCCGCGCACGCGCGCGCGAGATGGATCGGCGCGCCAGAAGCGATCAAAGACTCGAGAGAGCGATGCTGGATCCATTCCGGGACCAAAGTCTCTAACTCCAACTCCGACTTCAGTTGCTGTAGCTACTACCGAAACTTGAATTGGCTTCTCATCCGCGTGATCAAGTGCATTTGAAAGCAAGTTACGCATTATTCGTTCAACGCGGCGAATATCTGCCTTAATCATCACCTGTTCGGTTTCGTGGTCGATTTGAACGGAAATCGTGTGGTCCTGCGCGTTCGCGCGAACATCCTCAATACATCTTTCGATCAGTCGTACCAAGTCGAATTCAACTGGTTCAAGTACGGCAACTTCGGCATCAAATCGACTTACTTCCAATAAGTCTTCCAACAGCCTCTCAAAGCGATCTAGCTGGGCAACCAAAAGCTCTGAGCTTCGCGCAATAGTCGGATCGAAAGAACCTTTTGCGCCATGGATAACTTCAGATGCCATGCGAAGCGTGGTTAATGGAGTGCGAAGTTCGTGAGATACATCAGAAACAAATCTCTGCTGTACGCGCGATAAGTTCTCTAAACGAGTGATCTGTGATTCCAGAGATAGCGCCATCTCATTAA
>JBEBBQ010000136.1:0-10496 GCA_041158325.1 Actinomycetota bacterium
CGATCTGCTCTTTGGAATCAACGCTCTTTGCCATTGAAGCAAGTTCTGCAACGATCGCTGCAACAGCCTTTTCGATGCCGCGCTTTAGCGCCATTGGGTTTGATCCGGCAGCAACGTTGCGCAGACCTTCGCGAACAAGTGCTTGTGCAAGAACGGTTGCTGTAGTTGTTCCATCGCCTGCGACATCATCTGTCTTCTTAGCAACTTCCTTAACTAGCTCTGCGCCGATCTTTTCCCATGGATCATCTAGTTCAATATCTTTTGCGATAGAAACGCCATCGTTGGTAATTGTTGGGGCGCCCCACTTCTTCTCTAGAACAACGTTACGTCCGCGAGGTCCAAGGGTTACCTTGACTGCATCAGCAAGAACGTTCATTCCGCGTTCTAATCCGCGACGGGCTTCTTCATTAAAGGCAATCATCTTTGCCATGTAATTACTCCTTGTTTGTAACTCATTTGGTGTTCTGCTTGTAAGGGGCGTTTTATCACTCACACCCCGAGAGTGCTAACGCCAAATCTAGACGGTCTTATTCCCCGCCGCAAAACGAGGTGGAGTTGGGTGCAGTTAGCGTGCGGAACGAGCGCTCATACGGGCCTCACGGAGGCGACGTAGGCGCTTAACGAGCATTGGAGAGGCCGCTAGGGCATCGTCTCGGTCAATCAGGTCGTTAAGGAGTTGGTAGTAACGAGGAGCGGTCAGGTCGAAGAGCTCTTTAATTGCAGATTCTTTCGCACCGGCAAAGCGCCACCAATTGCTCTCGAAATCAAGGATGCGCACTTCGAGGTCGGAAAGTGACGACCCCTGCACGTCATTATTTTCGAGCGCTGACATAAGGGAAATCTTAAACCAGCCCGCCCCAAAACTGTGGGATTTAGAGCGTATCCAAAATCATCGAAATATCGGTGAGCTTCGTCCAAGGGTTAACTATCGCAAAACGCAATATCGATTGGCCCTTATCTGATGATGGTGGGATAAAGCCGATCTGATCGGCTAATAATTTATCGCTCCACTTTTGATAATCACTTGGCGCCCAGCCCTTACGAGTAAAAGCAACAATGGAAAGTTCGGGTTCGTGAATTAAATCTAAGTTGGGATGTTGGCGAACAAGTTCGGCGGCTTCGCGTGCAACGGTAAGGGTTTCTTCCATCGCTTCGGTATATGCATCTGTGCCATGAGCAGCAAGTGAGAACCAGAATGGTAAACCGCGCACGCGACGAGTTAAATGAATTGCGTAATCTGCCGGCGACCAAGTGTCATCATGCAGAGTTTCTAAATATGAAGCGTGTTGGGTATGAACTTCTTTTGCAATTTCAGGGTTGCGATAGATAAGTGCACACGCATCAAATGGTGCAAATAGCCACTTATGTGGATCAACTATTAGTGAATCAGCTTGTTCTACACCATTAAATTTCGCGCGCACAGATGGCGCACATAACGCTGCCAAACCGTAGGCGCCATCAACGTGGAACCAGATATCGCGCGCACGCGTTGCATCGGCAATAGTTGCAAGATCATCGATGATTCCGAGGTTTGTGGTGCCACCGGTTGCGACAACTGCAAAGACGCGGGTATGCGTTGTCGAATGCAGTTGATCAATTGCTGCAGCAAGTGCATCACCGTGCATCTTGCGATCAGCGCCAGGCTCTATCTTTAGAAGTTCCACATCCATGATTTGTGCAGCGCTAGCGATTGAAGAATGCGCTTCTGCGCTGCAAGCAATTGCCCAACGCGTTGTATTTGGATACTTCTTACGAGCTGCAGCGCGTGCAACGACAAGAGCAGAGAGATTTCCAATTGTTCCGCCTTGTACAAAAACACCACCGGCGGATTGTGGAAGTTCAGCTAAATCGGCAATCCAACGCAACGCTTGGTTTTCGGCAAAGACTGCTCCAGCGCCTTCTTGCCAAGAGCCGCCATAAAGTGAACTTGCACCGACAACTAAGTCGAAGAGGTTTGAGTATTCAGTTGGCGCAGATGGAATAAAGGCTAAGTTGCGGGGATGATCTGTTGAGATACAGGCCTTTGCTAAAACATTGGTAAATACTTCAAGTGCTTCATGTCCGCCTAAACCTTTAGCGGTGATGGTATTGCCAACTTCTTGAAACAAATCTTCAGCGGTGCGCGGACCATCTAACGGTGGATCATCTTTTAAGCGCAGCAGGCTATAGGCCAAAATCTCTTTAGCCAGTGATTCGACCTCTGAATTAAAGGCGTGAATTGGCATGATCGGTGCGATTAGCCTTTCGAATCAGATTTCGCATCATCGTTGGAAAAACAAAGATGTGGAAGGGAAGTACAAAGTACCAATACAACTGGCCACCTAAACCACGCGGCGAGAAGCTAGCTTCTTGAACAACGGTGCGATTGGTGCCGTTATCGATCACGCTAAATTCAAGCCAAGCTTTTCCAGGCAGAACCATTTCGGCATAAAGCTTTAAACGCTCGCCACGTTCTAACTCTTCTACGCGCCAGAAATCTAAACTGTCGCCCACGCGCAGAGTTAAAGGATCGCGTCGTCCGCGACGAAGTCCGACTCCACCGAAGATGCGATCTAACAAACCACGTAAGAACCAGAGAAAATCTGCACCGTAGTAACCGTTTTCTCCGCCAATACTTTCAATTGCTTGCCAGATAGATGCGGCGCTAGCTTCAGTATTTGATTCACGGCGATCGCGCAAAACCATTTCACCAGCCCACTCGGGATCGCCTTGAGCTTTCTGCCAGGGCGCAGTTGGAAATGCGGCATCAGACCAACGTGTAATTACATCGCGATCTGCAATACGCGAAAGCGCCAAAGTAATCGCACCTTCTACATCGATAAAGCCTTCTGGTGGAGGCGGAATAATCGCATCAATACTCTTCGCCGGATCTGCAACAACTTCGCTGATTAATGATTCAACAAGTGGGCGGGCTAGTGAAACCGGTACCGGTGTTACAAAACCGATCCAAAGACTAGAAAGTTTTGGAGTCAGAACAGGTACCGAAACAATCCAGCGCTTGCGAAGGCCCGATAGCTTGGCAAATTTCTGCATCATGTCGGCATAAGAAAGAACTTCTTTACCGCCGATATCGCAGATCTTTCCAACAGGTTGCTTAAGCGAAGCGGCCTGACGCAAGTAATAAAGCGCATCACGAATAGAAATTGGTTGCGTTAAATTCGAGACCCATTTTGGCGTGGTCATAATCGGCAAACGATGCGTTAGGTGGCGCAACATCTCAAAGGATGCTGAGCCCGAACCGATGATGATTCCGGCGCGTAGTTCAAGAACTGGTACAGATGTTGAAGCTAACTGTGCACCCGTATTCATTCGCGATGCTAAATGTTGGCTACGGTTCTTATCGTTGGCGATTCCGCCTAGATAAACGACCTGCTTAACGCCCTGTTTTTCTGCAGCAAGTGCAAAATTGCGCGCCATTTCAGATTCAATATCGTCGAAGTTCTTACCTAAATTAATGGAATGCAAAAGATAGAAAGCTGTATGAACTCCCTTAAGTGCGCGATCAAGATCAGATATGACAGTGGCATTACCTTCGACGATATCTACATCTTTAGCCCAAGGTTGTTCGGCAACTTTCTGCGCATCGCGCACCAAAATACGCACGTCGCATTTATCGCTTACCAAGTCGCGTACCAAGCGGCCGCCGACATAGCCCGATGCGCCAGTTACAAGTATCAAACGCCCTGAATTCTGCGAGTTCATGGTGAAGAGCCTAGACTCTGAACATGGCTTCTTCTAATCGACCTCGCGTCGTAATTCTGGGCGCAGGCTTCGGCGGGCTTACCGCTGCAAAAGCGCTTGCTAAAAATGCCGATGTCACCGTTGTTGATCGCCATAACTTCCAAACATTTCTGCCTTTGCTCTATCAGGTAGCAACTGCTGGCCTTGCCGCAGATCATGTGGCACACCCAGTCCGTGGTGCGCTGCGCAAGAGCGGTGTGAAATTCCGAATGGGTTCTCCAATCTCGGTCGATCATAAAAATAAATCTGTAAAACTCGACTCTTCAGAAGTTCTCGAATTCGATCATTTAGTTGTTGCACTTGGTTCTGCTACTGCCGACTTTGGAGTTGCCGGAGTAAACGAGCATGCACTTGGCATGAAGAGCGTGCATGAAGCAATCGGTATTCGCGCCGAGGTAATGCGCCGCTTTGAAGACCTCTGTCGCTTTGAAGATCAGACCAGACTTTCATTAAGCGTTGTTGGCGGCGGACCGACTGGCGTTGAAATGGCCGGAGCGCTTGCCGAGTTAAAGCGCGGTCCGCTTAAAAATGATGAGGCAAATGCCGCAGAACATATCGATATCTACTTGATTGAAGCTGGGCCAAGAATTTTGCCGATGTTCAGCGAAAAGTTATCAGCGAGAGCTAAGAAAGATTTAGAAAAACTCGGAGTCAAAGTTCTCCTAAATACCGCAGTGCAAGAGGTTAAGCCGCGCCAGATTCTGGTGAAAGGTGCGGATGCAATTCCATCTGAAGTAACAATCTGGGCTGCCGGTGTTAAGGGCGAACCAACTGGAGGCTTACTAAACTTACCTTTAGAAGGAACTCGCATCAGCGTTGCGCAAAACTTGCAGGTTAGCCACTACCCACACATTTGGGCGATCGGTGATATCTCTAGCGCAAAAGGCGCAGATGGTGGTTTCTTGCCGATGGTTGCACCGGTTGCGATGCAACAAGGACGTTGGGTTGCAAAACAGATAATGCGTGCCGCGCGCGGACAAGCGCTACAAGATTTTAAGTATCTAGATAAAGGTTCGATGGCAACGATTGGTCGCCACAAAGCGATTGTGCAGTTTAAAGGTATTCAAATCGCAGGAATTCCTGCTTGGTATGCGTGGTTGTGGCTGCATTTGTTCTACTTACTTGGCGGCCGTAACAAGATCGGCACAATTGCTGACTGGACTTGGAACTACCTAACCTTCGATCGCGGTAATCGCCACATCATGGATAGTCTGTAAGTAAATGGCGCAATACCTAGATTTACGTGGCCACCAGACTTATTGCTACGAGTGGGAGAACAACGGCGAGGCAGTCGTTATGTTGCATGGCGGGCTTAGCCAAACTTCTCACTGGGATTATGTATTAGCCCCAGATCTAGAACCTGATTTTCATTTATTTGCCTACGATCGCACCGGACACGGATACACCGGCGATCGCGAAGGATCTTTCCATTTTGATTATCAAATTAAAGAGGCGATCGCCTATCTCGAAGATATTGTTAAAGAGCCGGCGCATTTGATTGGCTGGTCAGATGGCGGAATTATCGCGATGTCAGTTGCGATTGCGCGTCCCGAATTAGTTAAATCACTTGTTCTAATCGGCGCTAATTACCACCATTCAGGCACAAGTATTGAGCTTCCATTCTCTGAGCCAAGCGATGAAGATAAGGCTGAATACGCGGTAACTTCACCTGATGCTCCACATACCTTGACTGAGAAGATCAAGAAGATGTTGAAAATTTGGGATACCGAACCTGATATTCCACTAAGTGATTTAGCGAAGATTCAATGTCCGACGCTTGTTGTTGCAGGTGATGATGATGTTATTTCGCATGAACACACTATCGAGATGTATCGCGCAATCGAATTAAGCCAGTTGGCAATTATTCCTGGCACCTCACATATTGCACCGAAAGAAAAGCCAGCGCTATTTAGCGCGATTGTGCAGCAATTTTTAACGGATTTAAGTTATCCGGTAACGAAGATGCCGATACGGCGAGTTAGCAATCAACCGGAACAATAGTTCCAGTTTTTACATCATAAATAGCACCAGCAACCGTTACGCCTTCACGCAGTAATGGATAAGCGCGGATGCGGTTAACATCGGTTGCGAGCGCTGCTTCTTGATTACTTGTCGTACGAAATTCAAGTGAGCGAGTATCTACGCCAAATTTTTCATCAATCAGCGCATGGATATCTGCTTCATCACCGCGCGCCATTGCGCAATCGGTATGTGGCATTACCAGGATGCGCTTTACATTCAATAGATATGTAGCCAGCACCAAGGTGCGAATAACGTCCTCGGTAACGCGAGCCCCGGCGTTGCGCAGGATCTTGGCATCGCCAGAGCGCATACCCACAACGGACAATGGATTAATTCGAGAGTCCATGCAGGTTACGATCGCTAAACCTTTTGCTGCAGAACCAGTTAATTCGGAGTACTGAAATGACTTTATGTAATCCGCATTTGCAGCAAGCAGATCATCAAATTGTTCGTGAGGAAACGAATAATCTTTCATCGTTACCCCTCTTCTATCGGGTTAAAACTTTCCAGAGCCCCCCGTCAGGATTGAACTGACGACCTGCGCATTACAAGTGCGCTGCTCTACCACTGAGCTAGAGAGGCTTGCTACCTCGAAAGGCAACGGGCGTAATTATGGCAGTTATCGCCGTAATGTAAAAATCAACGAGATAAGGGCGCTAGGCGGGTAGGTTTGGCCGCATGCGATTGGGCGTTTTAGATGTGGGCTCGAATACCGTCCACCTTCAAGTAGTTGATGCCCACCCAGGAGCGCGTCCAAGCCCAGCAACTAATCAAAAAGTTGAACTTCGTCTTCACGAATACCTAAATATTTCTGGGGAGATAACTCCCGAAGGTGTCGAGCTGCTTGAAACAGCGATAGCCGATGCAATTTCACACGCTAAAGAGTTTCAAACCGAAGAAATCTTGGCATTTGCTACATCAGCAATCCGTGATGCTAAAAACGGAAAAGAAATATTGCTGGAGATAAATAAGAAGTTCGACATTGATTTACAAGTTTTATCGGGTGATGACGAAGCGCGCATGACATTTTTAGCAGTGCGCCGTTGGCTTGGCTGGTCAAGCGGCAGATTATTGGTTCTAGATATCGGTGGCGGATCGCTAGAAATTGCAGTGGGTGATGATGAAAGCGCGGAAGCAACTGTTTCCTTGCCGCTGGGCGCATCACGACTGACACGCGAGTATCTAACTTCTGATCCCCACACTTCAAAAGAGATCAAGGCGTTAGAGAGTTATGTAATCGAGGCCGTAAAGAGTTCTGTACCTGAAGATATTATGGAACATATCGCAGATCACTTTGTAGCGACCAGTAAGACTTTTAGAACGCTGGCTCGACTTGGCGAACATTGGTTTGATGACAATCCAAAGTATTTGAAGATCAACTCGCTCACAAAGATGATTCCTAAGCTCCAGTCGATGTCCAACAAGGAGCGTGCTGAGCTCCCAGGTGTTTCTCAGAGCCGCGCGCGGCAGATTGTCGCTGGCGCCATCGTCGCCCGAACAACCATGGAACGCTTACATATCAATGAACTTGAAATATGCCCTTGGGCTTTGCGCGAAGGCATTGTTTTACGCTGGTTAGACTGGATGGAACGTTAGTTCTCTAAACGATGGGCTCGTCGATCCAATCGCAAGCAATAACTTCTCCTTCTCGGCAGTGCAGAACAATTGCCTGAGCGGGCTCAAGTGCGCGATCCATAGATTCAAAGTACTTCTTGCCGACTAACTTCTTAACTAACTTAGGAATTATCGGATTATGGCTGCAAACTATGGCTGGAATACCGCGATCCATTAAATCTTGAATGTAATCCAATGAGACTTCTTTATCTTTCTCATATCCATACTCAGATAAATCTGCGGAATAAATCGGAGTTATCTCCATAGCGCGCGTCATTGGTTCAATCGTCTCGATACAGCGAAGCGCATCTGAGGTGTGAACCTCTTTTACTCCGTAAGACAGATAAATCGGTAGCAATCGCTTTGCCTGTAATTGACCTCTATGTTCTAGCGGACGATCGCCATCGTCTCCATCCCAATCAGTGCGCTTTAGCGCTTTAGCATGGCGCAACAAAACAATTGGAAATGTACCTGTCCCAAACTCTAAGAAGTAATCAACGATCTTGCGATCATCTTTATTGGTAAGTCTTTCCTTGGCATCTTTAGGCGATAACCATTCCAATTGATCAACTTCTTCAGGATTTGGTTTTCCTTCTTGAGTTGGATTCGCTTGCGCCGCCCAATAACGAACTTCCTTTGGAGCACCCTCTAATTTGTAAATTACATTTCCAATTTCAGGGCCAAAGGTTGATGTGTATCCGGTCTCTTCTAAAACTTCGCGATAAGCGGTGGCGATATGTGATTCGTTGTTTTCAACTTTTCCCTTTGGAAGCGACCAGTCGTCATAACGTGGGCGGTGAATAACAGCAATTTCTAGCTTTGAATTTTCAGATTTGCGCCATAAAACTGCGCCCGCTGCTTGAATAAGCGGAGTATCGGTCTCTTTAACCATTAGTGGGCTTTCTTATATCGCTTGATATAGAGGTTTTGCAGATCTTGCAAAGGCTCTCCTGATGAACTCTTTGAAACGCGCTTCCACGAATCTGTATTCTGATGCCAACTTGATGTTTCATCGCTTAGCGACAAGTCAAAGATCTCTTGCAGCGATGCCTTATGGGCGGGACGTTCTATCCGAACCAGACTTTCTACTCGGCGATCTAAATTGCGGTGCATTAAATCTGCGCTGCCAATCCAGTATTCATCTTCGCCGCCATTTACAAAGTGATAAATACGTGAATGTTCAAGGAATCGACCGAGTATCGAACGAACTGTGATGTTTTCAGATAGCCCAGCAATTCCAGGGCGTATCGAGCAAATTCCACGGACAACTATGTCGACCTTTACTCCGGCTTGTGATGCTTCATAGAGCGCATCAACGAATTCCTCGTCCAATAGCGAGTTAAGTTTTATCTGAATTCCGCAAGGCCTGCCAGCTTTAGCCATTGCCGTTTCGTTAGCAATTTTCTCTAACAAACCGCTTCGTAATGTGCGTGGTGCCACAAGTAAGCGTGAATAAACTGAGTGAGGAGCAAAACCAGAAAGCTGGTTAAACAATTTAGTTAGATCTTCAGTTAGTACAGGATCTGCACTAAGGATTCCCAGGTCTTCATAGAAGCGCGCTGTCTTTGGATTGTAATTACCTGTTCCCATGTGACAGTAAAGGCGTAAACCTTGCGCTTCATCGCGCACAACTAGAGACAACTTGGCGTGTGTCTTTAGACCCATTAGTCCGTACACAACGTGGACACCGGCGGCTTCTAGCTTGCGAGCCCAGCGCACATTCGCTTGTTCATCAAAGCGTGCCCGAAGCTCGATAACTGCAAGTACTTGCTTGCCGGCTTCTGCTGCCTCAATCAACGCTTCAATAATTGGCGAATCACCTGATGTTCTGTAGAGGGTCTGCTTAATCGCCAGTACAGATGGATCCTGCGCTGCATGCTGCAAGAACTGCACAACTGAGGATGTGAATGATTCATAAGGGTGGTGCAACAAAATCTCGCCCTGGCGGATTGCCGCGAAGAAGAGATCTGGCTCTTCAGAATCAACCTCACGGAGTGCGGCAACAGTGCGCGAACGGAAGGAGGGAAAATTGAGCTTAGGGATATCTAAATCTGCAATCTTCAAAAGATCACGGAGGTTAAGCGGAGCTGGCAGTGAAATCACATTTGCTGGGTTGATATTTAACTGTTCGCATAACTTATTGCGTAACTTCTCGCCGACCCCAGATTCAATTTCTAGGCGAACTGGTGGTCCAAAACGGCGGCGCGCAAGTTCTTGCTCAATAGAGGTAAGTAAATTCTCGGTATCTTCATCTTCAAGTTCAATATCTTGGTTTCGAGTAATACGGAAGGTGTAGTGATCCTCAATCAACATTCCTGGAAAGAGTTCTTGCAGATGGATTGCAATTAATTCTTCAAGTGCAAGGAAGCGAGTGGTACGAGGAGCCGGACTCACTGGAATAAATCGAGAAAGTATAGGTGGAACTTTTACTCTTGCAAAATACTCTTCTGAAGTTTTGGGGTTCTTAACCATCACTGCGAGATTTAATGAGAGCCCTGAAATATATGGAAATGGATGTGATGGATCAACTGCTAGGGGCGTCAATACAGGAAATATCCGGTCATGAAAAATTCGTGTCACGTGGTTTCGCTCATCATCGCTTAGGCCATCCCAGCGAATGATCTCAATTTTCTCTTTAGCGAGTTCTTCGACAATCTGGTCTTTGAAAACATTTGCATGACGAAGCGCTAGCTCGCGAACTCGGACCGAAATCGCTTCGAGTAATTCATTTGGCGTAAACCCCGCAGAATTCACCGATCCAGGGTTACTCTCTAATTTGCTCAATAGAGATGCAACACGGACCATATAGAACTCATCTAAATTTGAAGCAAAGATAGTTAGAAAGCGGATTCGCTCAAATAGCGGAATTGATTCATCTTCTGCCATTTCTAAGACGCGTTCGTTGAAGGAGAGCCAACTAATCTCTCTATCGATCAGGTGATCTGCTTCAGGCATGGTCCTAGTCTCTCTTGATTAGATGAATTTTGAGTAATCGGTGAGTGGACAGGGGTTAAACGGGCCAGCCTGTTGGAGTTTGATACTTAGCCGAACGCCCATCCCCGGATGATTTACCGCGTAAGCGGCGCCAGATCCACGGAAGTGCAAAGGTGGCGAACCAA
>JBEBBQ010000137.1:0-2835 GCA_041158325.1 Actinomycetota bacterium
AACTTATGTGGCGTTTGCACCTCAACGTGAACAATTAAATCTCCACGGGTTGCAGCGCGCAGGCGAGTCATACCTTTGCCGCGCACGGGGATCGTTGCCCCGCTCTGAGTTCCAGAGCGTATTTCTACTTCGATCTCGCCATCTAAACATTCCACTTTAACTTTTGTGCCAAGGGATGCCGCGGCAAATGAAACTTCAATTGCCACATGTAGGTTATGGCCATCGCGAATTAAGAATGGGTGTTCTGCTTCAACAATTTCTACATAAAGATCTCCAGCAGGTCCGCCACCTGCGCCGACTTCACCGCGACCAGCTAGTTGGATTCGGTTACCGGTTTCAACACCTGCTGGAATCTTGACGTTAATATTTTGACGAGCGCGTACGCGTCCATCGCCGGCGCATTCGCGACATGGATTTTGAATTACGCTGCCGAATCCCTGACAGGCAGAACATGGACGCGAAGTCATAACTTGCCCTAAGAAAGAACGCTGAACTTGCTGGGTTTCACCGCGACCTTTACATACCTGACACATCGCAGGTGCAGATGCATCGGCCGAACCTTGCCCGTTGCACTTAGTACAAGCGACTGCGCTTTCGACTGAGATATCGCGTTCGGTACCAAAGCAAGCCTCATTTAAATCAACTTCTACGCGAATTAACGCATCTTGTCCCTGGCGCATACGGGGGCGTGGTCCGCGATTTCCGCCGCCGCCGAAGAAAGCATCCATGATGTCGCTAAATCCGCCGCCACCAAAGCCACCACCGAATCCACCGAAACCAGAACCACCCATGTCGTATGACTGGCGTTTCTGCGGATCACTTAATACTTCGTAGGCTGCAGTAACTTCTTTAAATTTATCTTGCACCGCAGGATCTGGATTTACATCGGGATGTAGTTCGCGCGCAATTTTGCGATAAGCCTTCTTAATCTCATCAGCGCTAGCCCCGCGATCGACGCCGAGAGTTTGATAATGATCAGACATTAATTACTGGCCTTCCGAAATGTAACGACCAACGTAGCGAGCAACTGCAGTTACTGCTGCCATCGAACCGGCGTAATCCATACGAGTTGGGCCGAGAATTCCGACGGCGCCCATTGGGGATTCGGATGCGCCATATCCAACTGTTACAAGAGAGGTTTGGCGCAAATTACTTTCACTTTGTTCGCCGCCGATACGTACCTTAACGGTGTCGTTGGCATCGCTTAGTAAGCGAAGTAGAACTACTTGTTCTTCAAGTGCTTCCAGAATCGGTGAAAGCGATGTCCCTAAATCTTCTCCCGAACGCGCCAAGTTTGCAGTTCCAGAAATAGTCATCTTTTCACTACCCAAACCGTCACCAATTATTGGATAGGTAATAACTGCAACCTGCTTAGTTAAATCTGCCAACAACTTGGCAGATCTCTTCATCAACTGATCTAGGTTATTTGCCTCATCTAAAAAAGTTTCAATTGCGCGACGTTCGGCAGTTGATAACGGCTTAACAGTTGCTAACTTATCTACGAATACGCGATAGCCCAGATCTGTAGGGATACGTCCGGCAGATGTATGTGGGTGGGTGATTAACCCTTCATCTTCAAGGACCGCCATCTCGTTGCGGATAGTTGCAGGTGAGATGCCAAGAGATGTCTTATCAGCGATTACCTTTGAGCCAACGGGTTCTTGGGTAGCCACGTACTCATCAACGATGGCTCGCAAAATCTCGAGTCGACGTTGTGATTGCATAATTTTGAAAGCGCTTCCCTTAGATTAAAACTAGAGCGATTGAGATAAGAGTTAACAAGAAGAAGGCTGGGAAGGCAGTCTTTGCTTTATTTGCTTTGAAGTGAACAAATATTGCTCCGGCCATAAAGAACCAAAGTCCAACTAGTGGGAAGTAAGCCATCCAATTCCACTTGAGGCCAAGGATTAGGCCAAGCGCTAAGAGCGCTTCAAAGAAGCCAATAACGCGCGCGATTCCGTCTTTTACATTTACATCGCGGGTGCCCGATAGACCCTTCTCGTTGCCGCTAGCTTTTGAGAGGCCAGAGATAACAAAGACGACGGCGAGAAATGCCAGGATGATCGTTGCGCTAGTAGTCATGGGCTAAAGGTACTACAAGCGCTTAGGCCAGCGCCTCTCGGACTAAACGATCAGCGATTAGCCGTCCTTGTGCTGTTAATTGGAAGGCGCCGTCAATTAACTCTAAATGGCCGGATGATTTATATGCCTCTAAATTTTCTTTTGCGCTATCGGTCAATAGTGAAAGTGAAAGCCCAGTGCGCATGCGAATCGCCAACATAATTGATTCATCACGCAATTGTTCAGCGGTTAAATCCTCTGAATCTGCAATTGGTGATTCACCATTAAATAACTTCTGCTTATATGCAGTTGGATGTTTTACATTCCAGAAACGCTTGGCATCAACATGTGAATGCGCTCCGGGTCCAAGTCCCCACCAATTTGCGCTCTTCCAGTAAGCAATATTGTGAAGACATTCTTGGCCCGGCTTTGCCCAGTTAGAAAGTTCGTACCAATTCAAACCTGCGTCATTGCACATCTGGTCGACCAGCAAATACATATCTGCCATCAGATCGTCATTGGGCATAGTTAACTCACCGCGTTTGATCTGTGCTGCAAGTTTGGTACCGGTCTCAACGATTAACGCATAGGCGCTGATGTGATCGATATCCAGCGATAGCGCCTCAGTTACGGTACTTCGCCAATCTTCCAGCGATTCACCAGGTGTTCCGTAAATTAGATCAACGCTGATGCTTTCAAAACCAGCAGCGCGCGCCATATCAACAGCGCGCTTCACATTGGCTGGATTGTGGGTGCGATCTAGAACTGCCAAGA
>JBEBBQ010000138.1:0-3302 GCA_041158325.1 Actinomycetota bacterium
TGTTCTTCCTTGGCTTCTTCTGGTTTACAGAAAGAGAACATTTCAACTTTATCGAATTGGTGCACACGGATAATTCCGCGAGTATCTTTTCCATAAGTTCCGGCCTCGCGACGGAAGCATGATGAATAACCGGCATAACGTAGTGGAAGTTTGTCAGCAGGAAGAACTTCATCCATGTGATACGCCGCTAGTGGAACTTCGCTTGTGCCAACTAAGTAGTAATCATCTTTTTCTAGGTGGTAAACATTCTCTGCAGCTTGACCTAGAAAACCGGTGCCTTCCATAGCTGCAGGCTTAACAAGAACTGGTGGAATAACTGGAGTAAAGCCAGCCTTTAGCGCACTTTGAATCGCATAGTTAACGAGGGCGAATTCCAGCATCGCACCTACGCCAGTTAAATAATATGAACGTGAACCAGAAACCTTTGCACCACGTTCGGTATCAATTGCGCCAAGAAGTTTTCCAAGTTCAACGTGGTCTTTTGCTTCAAAGCCATCTTTAGCAAAATCGCGAGGTGTTCCAACATGTTCAATAGTTACGAAATCTGCTTCGCCACCAATTGGCGCCTATGGATCTAATAGATTTGAAAGTTGCATAACAAGTGCGTTGGCTTTCGCCTCAATTTCTGCGCGCTTAGCATCGGCAGTTTTTACCTTATCGGCGAGCGCTTTAGCGTTCTCCAATAAAGCAGCCTTTTCATCGCCCTTTGCGGCTCCGACAGACTTGGAAAGCGTGTTCTGTTCAGCACGCAAAGTTTCGAATTCGGTAATCGCAGCGCGTCGTACATCATCGATAGCAAGTACTTGATCGACGATCGTGACATCTTCACCGCGACCTTTTTGTGATGCGCGGACTAGATCTGGGTTCTCGCGTAGGAATTTGATATCGATCATGCTTTAACGCACCTCTCGTGGGTAAGAACCTAAGAATCTAATGTCATCACATATCTCGCGAAGTTCAGCAACGCTGCCACCGACTGCTTCATCATTGATATGTCCTTCCACATCAATAATGAAATGGTAGTGACCAAGCTCGCGACCTGTCGGGCGACTCTGAATAAAAGTTAAATTGACGTTGCGCTTGGCAAATACCTGCAGGATCTCAAGCAGCGCTCCAGCGTGATCAATGTCAATAAAGATCGCCATTGAGGTGCGGTCATCGCCAGTTGGCTCAGGAATCCATCCAGGTTTCTGGGCGGCGATAAAACGAGTAACCGCTCCATTGTTATCGCCAATATTTTCGTCGCGGATTTCTAAGCCGAAGTGTTCTGCTGCGACGTTTGATGCGATCGCGGCATCGAGTTCGCCTTTACTTACTAACTCGGCGGCGGCAGATGTGGAATTTGTTGGGACAACTTCTGCATGCGGATAGTTTTTTGCGATGTAGCTGCGGCACTGTGATTCAGCGTGTGGGTGGGTGCCAATTCTTTTAATCTCTGTGGCCCCTGGCTTAGTCATAAACGCGAAGTTGACCGGCAGCGTGACTTCGCCAGAAATCGTTAGCGGATCCCCCGTTGCGAGTTCATCGAGAGTGCGTGCGACAACGCCTTCCACAGAATTTTCAATCGGCACAAGTGCGTAATCAACTTCGCCGGTGCGAACTGCGTTTAGCGCGGCAGTGACATTTGCATAAGGAATTTTTACATCTGTATCGCAAGTGATCTTATTTAGCGCAGCCTCAGTGAAGGTACCTACCGGACCTAAATAGGCGAATCTATGGCTATCTGCGGCGCTCACTTGCTAAGGATACCTGCTCTATAGCCGATGATTTCCAGTAATTAATTGGAGGCAAGTACCTCGCGCGCAAAGGCAGGGCGGTTGGTAATCAAATTATCTACGCCGAGGTGGTTACACAAGATGATGTCGGAGGGTTCATCAACGGTCCAGACATTTAATTTTTTCCCGGCAGCTTTTATCTTCTGCGCTAACGCAGGCTTTTTGCGAAGTAGCCCGATCCCGGGACCGATTGAATGAGCAGATGAATAACGTGTAGAAAACCAAGGGGTGTAATCGTGAAGTAAATAGGTAGTTGAAATTTTGCTATCTAACGCTTTTATTCGCTCTATCGCAAACCAAGAAAATGACATTACCGTTATATCAATTCCCGCTTTTTCAATTCTCTTTGATTCGGTGTGCAATTTCTTTACGATCTGGTTTTCAATCTCGGTACGAGATGGCACTGGATGTTTTGTTTCTAGTAATAAAGATTTCTTCTCAGTGATTGCAAAATCTAGAAACTCATTAAGTTCTAGCATTTGTGGGTATATCGCCTTTAACTCTTTAAAGGTTTTCTCGGCGACAACTGCATCGCTATTTGCGCGACGTTTTAAATCTGCATCGTGCCAAAGTACTGCGACCCCATCTTTAGTAAGGCGTAGATCGCATTCGAAGCCGTCGGCACCCTGCTTGACCGCGTTTTCATAAGCAAGCATTGTCATTTCAGGAAAGTCATAAGAGGCTCCGCGGTGAGCGTAGATCTGCATGGCTCGAGGCTAACATCAATCAGTTAACCGTCGATTACCGAGAGGTTAATTGCTTTAGGTAGGCTTCGCGACATGAAGGCCTTGTACTTCCAATGCGCGGCGCGTTCGGCGCTCGGTTTGGTGCGCAACGGAAATGAAGACTCGGCGCTTATAGGTTCGCAAGTTATCGCTGTTGCTGACGGAATGGGTGGCCACGCTGGTGGTGAAGTTGCATCAAGCGTTGCAATAAATACTCTCTCCGAAATAGCTCCAACTTTTACCTCTGAAAACATTGATCTTGATTCGGCTAGCGATCTTTACCTAAATTCCTTACACACTATCGATGCGCAGATTCGCGCAGTTGCAAGCGATGAACCAGCCCTTGCCGGGATGGGAACAACTCTTACCTCTCTATTCATCAAAGGTGATGAAGTTTCATTGCTACATATCGGAGATTCCCGCGCTTATCGTCTGCGTGGAAATACCCTTGATCAGCTCAGCGCTGACCACACAGTTCTGCAAGAGTTATTGGATAAAGGCGTTATCTCTGAATCAGAGGCGCAAGTACATCCGCAGCGCTCAATGCTGACGCAGGCGCTAATGGGTGAAGGAAATCTTGAGCCATCCCTTCATGTATTCGAAGGAAAAGTTCAGGATCGCTACCTATTGTGCAGTGACGGCTTAAGTGGGGTGCTTACCGAGAAAGAGATAAAAACTCTTATCAAAGGTAAGGGCGCTGCCGAAGCTGTCGATGCCTTGATTGATGCGACTTATATAAATGGTGCACCAGATAACGTCACGATAGTAATCGCTGATATTGTCGAAGAAAGTTCCACCCAAG
>JBEBBQ010000139.1:0-3028 GCA_041158325.1 Actinomycetota bacterium
TCTCAAGTCAGCTACGAGGGTTCGAATCCCTTCGGGGCTACCAACTGTGATTGCCTAGGCCACCGTCGAAGTCGTAAGTACTTCCGGTGGCCCAGGCATTTGCATCAGATAATAAAAATTCAGTTACTCCAACAACTTCACCCGCCGTTGCATAGCGAGCTAGGGGAGTAGCAGCTTTCCAAGCAGCAACGCCTTCCGGCCATGCCTGATCAATTCCATCTCGTCCGATTAAGCCTAAGCGCAGTCCAAGTACGCGCATTGGCGCATGTGCACGTGATGCCGAACGCGTTAAGACATCTAACGCTGCTTTGCTGGCGCCATAGATCTCATGTCCAGCGCGTGGATTAAGCGCTTCTACGGATGAGATATTTAAAACTACTTGTACTCCAGATTTAGCAGATTCATCGATGATCTCTTTTGGGGCATCAACGTTTATGCGCATCATAAGCTCGATCTCTGCGCGTGATGCAGCAGCCGGATCAAGAATTGCTTGGTTAGCCGCGTTATTGATTACATAATCAAGTTTTCCTGCGCGAGCGAGAGCCTCTTGAACAAGCGAGTTACCAGACTTTGTTACTGCAAGATCTTCGGCAATAACATGCAAATTTGGCCGTGCATGTAGCTCGCCAGTATTTACTTGCGCACAGACGGTGAATCCGAGTTCAAGAAAGCGATCTACGTAGGCTCGTCCGATTAAGCCTGAGGCTCCAGTAACAAGAATGCTGTTGCCAGCAAAGCTCATCGCAGTGGATCCAGCGCTTTAACTCGGACGTTAACGCGCGCAATTAAATCTGTTAGATCGATCTTGGTACTGGTTCGGTTAGCAACTACTTGATCGCCAGCAACCCAGACATCGGTGACATCACCGCGACCTGCCGCAAATACTAAGAGCGCATTTACATCGTGTACTGGAGTTAGGTGAGCGGCTTGTAGATCAATTGCAATTAGATCTGCTTCTTTACCAACTTCGATACTTCCAATGCGATCGGCTAAGCCAACTGCGTGAGCTGCTTCAATAGTTGCAGCGCGCACGATCGAAGTTAGATCAACTTCGGCAGGGGATTGGCGAAGGGCTACAACATGGGCTGCCATACGCATTACCGAGAACATATCTAGATCATTTGATGAAGAACAAGAGTCTGTGCCAAGTCCAACTTTGATTCCGGCATTACGCATATCGTTAAAGCGTGCGAGCCCCGAACCAAGCTTTAAGTTGCTACCCGGGCAATGTCCAACTGATGACCCTTTGCTTGCTGCAATCTTCATATCAGAATCAGATAAGTGAACTCCGTGGCCGAAGATAGTTGGGACATCCAAGATGCCGGTATCGCGACAAACTTCGGTGGGGGTCTTGCCATAACGTGTGGCTACATCTTCGTTCTCGGCCTGTGTTTCAGAGACATGTAAGTGAATACGTGCGCCAAGTTCTTTAGCGATGGCAGCAACCTGGGTTAAGTTTTCAGGAGAATCTGTATATGTCGAGTGCGGCATCAAATAAGTTGGAATAAATGGTCCACCGATTTTGGCTAACTCATCTTTCCAGCGGTGCGCACGCTCAATACGTTGTGGCCATTCGAGGCCATCCAGGCCCGGAAAATCAAAGAAGATCGGCCCTGCAATATGGCGTAAGCCCACGCGCACCGCACCACGATGCGTAGCAACAGGATTTAAATACATATCCATCGTTGTGGTTGTGCCAGATAACAAAGCTTCTAGCGCTCCTAGTTCGGTACCGAGTTCGCAAGTTGCTTCATCCATAATTGCACCTTCAGCGGCCCAGACACGTTCTAGAAAACCTTGCAGGTTTACACCTTCGGCCCAGCCACGAAGCAAACACATCCCTAAATGGGTATGGCTGTTGATTAAACCTGGTGCAATTAACTTTCCCGATGCATCGTAGGTTTTAGTAGCAGCTGGTTGATCTTTACCGATAAATGCGATCTTTCCATCTTTGATACCGATCGAGACATTTTCTAATATCTCATCGCCGCCATTAGAAGTTACTGCATAGCGCGCATTCGTTATTAGAAGATCCATATTATCTTTCAACTACGAAGCCAGGATTTTAATTGCACCGTCGATGATTGTGATTACATTTCCCGCGCAGCCCTTAATAACTTCACCGACGCCTTCATGGCTAATCTCTTCTTTAGAAAGTCCGGCTGCAGGGTTGGCAACTGCTGCAATTGCGGCGTAGCGAAGACCTGCTTCACGTGCCAAAGTTGCTTCAGGAACGCCTGTCATACCTACAACCGTTACGCCCATCTTGGCGCACATCCTGATTTCTGCAGGTGATTCAAATCTTGGACCGTTAAATACGGCATAGACACCGCCGGTATGAAGTTTGATCTCCGCTTTCTTAGCTGACTTGGCAAGCGCCTTTTGAATCTTCTTGTCATAGATATAGGTCATATCAATGTGCTGAACGCCGCCTTCTTGAACTCCATCAAAGAAGGTATCTGCGCGACCATGAGTGAAATCAATGAAGTCATCAACTAACTGCAAAGCGCCTGGCTTTAACTTCTTTGAAACTCCGCCAACAACATTTACGCCAATAATCAGATCTGCGCCCCAGTTCTTTAACGCCTGGATATTTGCGCGATAGTTAACTTGGCTTGGTGGAACTGTGTGGTTAACACCGTGGCGAGTAAGGAAGGCAACATCTGCCCCGTGCCACTTACCTGTAGTAATTACTGCCTGGCCATATGCGGTGTCGACAGTTGTAGGGGATTGGCCAGCTAGCGCTGGAAGGTTATAGAAACCTGTTCCAGCGATGATTGCGATCTTCAATTACTTACTCCTTAAGACCGGCCATGAGGCGGCCGATGTAGTTACGGTCTGCATCTTTGGAGTCAACGATCGCAACGATCTTTCCACCCGACATAACCGCAATGCGGTCAGAGAGCGAGAGAATTTCATCGAGTTCGGCAGATACCAAAAGTACGCCAGCGCCGTTATCGCGCGCTGAAATTAACTGATTATGGATAAATTCGATTGATCCAACATCCACACCACGCGTTGGTTGAGC
>JBEBBQ010000140.1:0-4573 GCA_041158325.1 Actinomycetota bacterium
TCTCGATACTTATGCCTGATTTTGCGAAATCCTCAATTACATCATTTATCTGTGCTGCAGTTGATCGCAGCGCTGCTGCAGCAAGATCTGCGCGCGTGGAACCGCGGGTTAGGCCAGCGATGATGCCGGTGGCTTCACGATCCCACCAAGGCGCACCAAGTCCGTTAAAGGCAGGAACTAGTTCGACAACTTGTTTTGATTCTGGAGCTAACTTTGCTAACTCATCAGGTGTTGTCCCAAGGAGTTCTGCTAACCAAACCAAAGTTGAGCCTGTGGAGAGAATATTAGCTTCGGCAGCTCGTGTAATTTTTTGATCAATTGACCAGGCAATAGTTTGAGGGCTCGTTTCTGTAAGTCCCATTAACGAGGTTCCGGTACCAAAAGTTGCTTTGAAGTAGCCCGTCTTCCAACCTTGGTGAGCAAAGAGTGCGGCGTGAGAGTCGCCCATGATGCCAGAGAGCGGAACATCGTTAGTCAAACCAATTTCTTGCATATTACTGCAGTTATGTTTTTCATTAGAAGCACAGACTCGTGGCAGTTGGCTCTCTGATATTCCAAAAATCGAAAGTAACTCTGTACTCCAATTTCCAGTATTAATATCCAATAACTGAGTACGGCTAGCACTTCCTGCCTCAACAATATGGCCGGCACCGAGTTTGAAGGCGATCCAAGAATCAATTGTGCCGATGCAAATATCTGCACCTTGATAATCGCTATTTTCAAATAGCCACTGCGCCTTAAGCGCTGAGAACATCGGGTCTAATTCCAGACCACTAATCGCCTTCACCTGGGCTGCGTTTTTCGCTTGTTTTGCCGCTATTTCAGAGGCCCTGCGATCTTGCCAGGTGATGATCTTGGTTAAAGCTTTTCCGGTTTGGCGATCCCAGAGTAAAACTGATTCGCGCTGAATACTTAAACCAACGGCAGAGATCTTGTGAGCCTTGGTTATCTCTTTGCATGCAGTAACAACTGATTGCCAGATTTCTTCGGGATCTTGTTCTACCCAACCAGGCTGCGGAAAAGTTGTCGCAATCTTTACATCAAATTGGGCAAGTACCTCACCGTTCAAGTTTATTGCTAGCGCTTTAGTAGAACCACTGCCTTGATCAATTGCCAGAATTATTGGCGAACTATTTTCCATGCTTTAAGAGCTCTCGGGCAGAGGCCACAATTGATTCTGCAGTTAGTCCGTAATGTTCCAGAAGATAAGAAACTGATCCCGTTGGTGCAAAGGTATCTGTACCAAGTAACTTCATAGCAACGGGATGATTTTGCACAACAAATTCAGCGATTGCTCCACCAACTCCACCGCGAGTTACTGATTCTTCAGCGGTAATTATTGCCTTCGTTTCTTTGGCTGCTGCCAAAATCTCAGCAGTATCTAGTGGTGAAACAGTTGAAAGATTTATTACGCGAGCCGATACTCCCTCCGCTTTTAGCTGGGCGGCTGCAGCAACTGCTCGTGAAACTAACGTGCCAGTTGCAATAATTGTTACATCGTTGCCATCGATTATGCGCATCGCTTTATTTGGAATAAATGCTGGGCTCTGTCCTTGTGACACTGAAGGTACTTTAAAGCGGCCGATGCGCATAAAGACTGGACCTGTTGTGTTGGCGGCCCAAGTCACCGCTTCTTTCGTTTGCGCTTCATCTGCCGGTAAAACAATTGGCAATGAATCAAGTGCGCGCATCCATGCGATATCTTCAATGGAATGGTGAGTTGGACCGAGTTCACCGTAAGAAACACCTGGGCTCATGCCGCAGAGTTTTACATTTGTGCGGGTGTAAACCACGTCTGCTTTGATCTGTTCGAGGGCTCGACCTGTTAAAAATGGCGATGCTGCGCATACAAATGGCGTAAATCCAGCGTTTGCTAAGCCTGCGGCAACTCCGACCATATTCTGTTCAGCAATCCCGACATCAATCAATCGGTCTGGAAAAAGATCGCGGAATTCACCTAAATTACTTGAGCCAACCGAGTCGTTGCAGACAACCACGATCTTGGGGTTTTCATTCGCGAGTGCGATCAAAGTCTTGGCAAAGATGATGCGGTTATCGAACTCTTCCAATTTTTCGCTCATTGCTTACTCACCTGCAAAAGCGCTGCGTCATATTGTTCGGTTGTTGGAACTTTATGGTGCCATTCGGCTTTACCTTCCATAAAGTCAACGCCCTTGCCCTTTGTTGTTTGGGCAATGATTACGCGTGGTTTGCTCTGCGGATCGGTAAAAGCTTTTTGAAGCGCAGCATGATCATGGCCATCAAGAACTACAACTTCCCAACCAAATGACTCAAACTTCTTATCTAGTGGATCTAGTTCATTAGTTTTAGAAGTTGGACTTCCCTGTTGAAAACCATTGCGATCAACAACGGCGATTAAATTTGTTAGCTTTCGGTGGCCAGCAAACATCGCTGCTTCCCAGTTACTGCCCTCTTGTAATTCGCCATCTCCCATAATTACAAAAGAGCGGCTGCCGTTCTTTGCTAACTGCGCTCCAATGGCAGTTCCTACTGCGATAGGAAAACCATGCCCAAGAGGACCCGTATTTGATTCAACACCGGGAACTTTATTGCGATTGGGGTGGCCATTTAACTTACTTAGCGGTTGGGCAAAAGTCTTGAGATCTTCAACGGGAAAGAAGCCGCGTAGTGCGAGCGTTGAATAAAGTGCAACTGCGGCATGGCCTTTACTTAAAATCAACCGGTCACGATCTTCTTTATTCGGATCCCTTGGATCAACCTTTAAAACAGCGCCAAAGAGCGTTGCCAAGATATCGGTTACAGAAAAATCTCCGCCGATATGGCCCATGCCAGCGCCTTTAATTGTGTGAAGTATCTGCATGCGAATCTCGCGCGCTAAATCAGCTATTTCTCGCGTATTCGTTGTCATAGTGCCTTAACCCTATGCGTAATTACGTGCGCGTCAAGCGGCGCGTAATTCTCCAGATTATTAAGGCAATTAGCGCTATCCCGACCCATTGCCAGAATGAAATCGGAAATGGTTCATGTGAATCAAGTGGTGCGCTCTGACCTGCAAGAGTGTTGAGGATCGTAAATTCTGCAAAAACTCCTGCATGATCTGTTGCATATGGTGCTTTAAATCCAATGATTTGCGATGTGCTTACATCAACTCCGTTTTTTGTAAAGATGTAATCCAAGCGATCGGTAAATCCATATTCATTTCCCATACCTTGCGCAGATTTCAAGCGATCTGGATCGGGTCCTGTTAAAAGTGCGTTCATTCCCCAGGTATATGTAGTTGGTTCACTTGAATCAGGTCCAGCATCGTTGAAACCTGCTTCAATCATTAAGCGATATGCGCTGCACTTGCTGCTACCCGCGGGACATTCTTCGCTTGCGGTTGGTTGCAGACCAGGGTTAGCTGCATTTGCTGGACGAGGATCACGAGGGTCGGAGTTAAAGTCACCTATAACTACCAGGGGCATATTGGTCTCTTTCACATCGCTAATTAACTGCGTTGCTTGCTTAGCCGCATTCGGAACTTTATTCTCATCCCAAATTGATTCTAGATGAGTTGAAATAAATCGAACAGGAACATCTTCAATCTTGATGTCGGCCCAGGTATAGCCGCGGTAGATAGTCATCAGAGTTGGCACGATGCTGTAACTATCTTCATATTCGGTATTACCAACTTTAATAACTTGTCCTGCAAGTTCTTTCTTGATTGCTAGCGCATCGCCAATTTGAAAGCCACAGGCTGCCTTATCTTGACCGAATAACTTCTGAAAGCGCACTGGATCTTTAACCATAGTTAAAAATGGAATCGGATTGATGGAATATCCCGGATTAAATGCCGAAGTGCCATCTTTGCTCGCTATAACGTAATCGCCGCCAAGCGCCTCAAGTAGCTGATCGGTGAAGTTAAATACCTCGGTTTTCTTGCTCCAGGCGTTCTTTTTGCAGTACCAAATAGTGGCCTCTTGAATGCCAATTACATCAGGCTTATAGCTCTTGATTTCAGTTGCAAGGGCAATTGATCTTTTTGAGAAGTCATTCTTATTTACTTGATCCCACATAAATTGTGCAGCCGCCGGCATATCCGGAATCAACTCAAGTGCGACCCCAACATCGGCCCCTAAATAGATATTTCGTGACATTACGGTGAAAGTTGGTTGCGCCGCTTGCGCTGTAATTGGGGCGATTATCGCTGCGAAAACTGCACAGATTAAGCCTGTTCTGGCCCCTCGTAATTTCATAGGTTCATTATGTACTCTAAGCGTTATGAATGAGAAGGTTGAAGCCCCAGAAGTAAAGAATGCTCGCCCATACGATGTTGCACCACCTGCGCAATATGCAGAATTTATGCGAACTGGTTGGGCACCCTCTGATCTTGAAGGTTTGAGCCCGCTTGAAGTTGTCACCTACGCATTCACTCGTCGCCAAGTTTTGTCAGAAGCTTTTCCAAATATTCGCTTGGTAATTCCATCAGGAAATTACAAGACTCGCTCAAATGACACTGAATATGTTTATCGTCCGCATAGCGCCTTCGCTTATTACAGCGGAGTTCAGGGAGCCGACGCAGTTGCTGATTCGGTTCTTGTTCTAGAGCCGA
>JBEBBQ010000141.1:0-3611 GCA_041158325.1 Actinomycetota bacterium
TGAACGCGAACTAATAGATCTGGAATTTCAATCCATGGTCGAAGGTCTATCACTTGATCAATCTTCTCCGACAACATACCTAGATGATCTTGATAAATTTGAAGATCAAAATCGTTTCCAACCGCCAACGCCACCAAAAGTCGGAATAAGTGAAACTGTTAAGCGCATCTCCAAATCATTTAAGAAATGGAAGAACGGTCCAACCTTCCGTGACGACGATGGTGCAGCGCTTTAAATTCTAGACAAATCGGCAACGCCAACTAATCCAGCGTTATTGCCAAGTTCGGCTGCAACAATTTCAGGAAATGGATGCTTGCCCGAAAATGGAATCAAACTCAGTGCAGCTTTGCGTGTTGGCGCCAAGAAGATTTCACCAGCATCGATTACTCCCCCGCCAAGGGCGATACACGATGGATCGATAACAGTACAGAGCGATGCGATACCTGCTCCCAAGTAACTTGCCATCGTATTAAACGCTGCCAACGCAACTGGATCTTCATCTCTCGCCGCTTCGGTGATGTGATGGCCCTTGAGCCCTTCAACCGTTCCGTCACCACGTGCCAATAAATTGCGAGCTAAATCAGGGCTAGCGTTAATCGCTTCACGTGCATGACGCATCAAGGCAGAACCTGATGCGTATTGTTCAAGGCAACCACGAATGCCGCATCCACAAAGATGTCCATCGGGAACTATACGAAGATGTCCAAGTTCAGCCCCGATTCCAAATGCACCTCTGAAGACCGAACCGTCGAGGATTAACCCACCGCCGACGCCTGTACCTAAAGTAAGCATCATCAAATCATTACGGCCACGACCTGCGCCAAATTTAAATTCGCCCCATGCTGCTGAATTAGCATCGTTTTCTAGAACGATTCGCTTTCCCAAGATCTGCGTTAACTCATTTACGAGATTAACGCCGTTCCAGCCTGCGATATTTGGAGTTGCCAAGATTGTTTGACGATCTGATGAAATAAAGCCAGCAGCAGAAACACCGATCGATTCGACCGGATATTTATTAAACAACTCGGTTGCGACATCGGCGATTGTTTGGGTGAGTACTTTGCCGCCTTCGCGCGGGGTATCGCGGCGTGCTGTCGCAAGAATTTCACCTGTTGGCGAGACGACGCCACCTAGGACTTTAGTTCCACCGACATCTATGCCGATGGCATTTGAATTATTTGTACTCACTTTAGATTCTTAGCGGCGCTAGATCTCCGTTAAGAAATCAGCCTTCTACATGTTCTTTAAGTTGCTTAAGCGCTGACTCGATAGTTGATTTCTCTTGCTTTGTAATCATCATCGCCGGAATAGGCATTGAAAGACCAACTGAGAGTTCGTAGGTAACCGATGTTGTATCGGAGTCAAGGCTCTTTAGTAAATATGCGCCATCCATCTTCGTCAAAATATTGGCATCTTCTAAAGAGAAGGTGACCTTACTTGGCGCCTCTGACCATTCGAAATTTAGAGTCACGACATCTTTTACCGCGCCAGCATCAACAGACAAGGTCGCCTTAGTGGCGCGACCTTGGTCATCGCTCTCCAAAACATCTACTTTCTTAAAGGCGCCTGACCATTGAGGATAATCCGCAATTGCAAAGAGGGTGGCCGCAACCTGATCTAGTGGGGCATCGATGGAGATCGTTGAACTGCTTTTATCGCTCATGGCTGTAGGTTACCTGAGAAGGCTGAGAAAAAAGTACTTGGCAGCCTCTCCACATTTTTCAAAGTGGGCGCTAGCGTTAGCGCCATGAATGAGATCACAATCCCAGCACTTGTCCCTGCGGCATCGACCGGAAACTTAACCAATTTAATTGCTGAGCGCGCTTGGTTTGAACCAAATCGCACCATGCTCTCTCGTCCCTTAGGTGATGGATGGCAGAAGGTATCTGCAAAAGAGTTAGAGGAAGAAGTTCGCGCAACTGCGAAAGGATTGGTTGCAGCCGGAATTCAAATCGGTGATCGCGTAGCGATTATGGCGCGCACTCGTTACGAGTGGACGATCCTTGATTTCGCGATTTGGTTCGCAGGTGGATGCGTAGTACCAATCTACGAAACATCTTCTGCAGAACAAGTTGATTGGATTCTCAGCGACTCGGGAGCTGTCGGATTAATTGTCGAGACTCCTACTCATCGCGAACTTGTCAATACAGTATTGCCTTCACATACCAAACATATTTGGACCATGACTGAAGATGTTCTTTCAGTTCTGGCCGCAGCTGGCGCACATATCAGTGATGATGAAATCGATCGTCGTCGCAACGCTTTGCTTCCAGATACTCTCGCAACACTTATCTATACATCTGGTACCACTGGGAAACCAAAGGGTGTTCAACTAACGCACGGTAACTTCTTATCTGAGTGCGGAAACGTTGTTGAAGGCGCGAGCAATCTCTTCTTGAAACCGGGTGGATCAACCCTGCTCTTCTTGCCAGTTGCCCACGTCTTCGGTCGCATGGTTCAGATCGGTGCGATTCGCGCTGGACTTCACTTAGCCCATTGCAGCGATCCAGTAGGTAGATTGCAACCAGACCTTGCCTCCTTTAAACCAACCTTCGTTCTTGCTGTGCCACGTATCTTTGAAAAGGTTTACAACGGTGCAGAAGCGAAGGCTGATGCTGCTGGCAAGGGAAAGATCTTCCGTAAGGCAGCAGATGTAGCAATCGCATATAGCGAAGCGATAGATAAGCGTGGATTTAATCCGCTCTTAACTCTTAAGCATGCGCTATTCGACAAGTTGGTATTTTCAAAGATTCGCGCAGCTCTCGGTGGAAATGTAGAAGCGGCAATTTCGGGTGGTGCTCCCCTAGGCGCACGCCTCGGTCACTTCTATCGTGGCGCTGGTGTAACGATCTATGAAGGTTACGGACTTACCGAAACAACAGCGGGCGCAACTTTAAATATGACTGGCGCGCTAAAGGTCGGATCAGTAGGAAAGCCAATTCCGGGAACATCTGTAAAGATCGCTGATGACGGAGAAGTTTTGATTAAAGGTCCAATCGTGATGCGTGGATATTGGCAGAACGATGAAGCAAACGCAGAAGTCTTTACTGAAGATCGCTGGTTTAAGTCTGGTGACCTTGGAAAGATTGATGAAGATGGCTTCCTTTCAATTGTCGGACGTAAGAAGGAACTGATCGTTACAGCAGGTGGAAAGAACGTTGCTCCTGCGGTACTAGAAGATCGACTACGTGCGCATCCGCTCGTAAGTCAATGTGTGGTCGTTGGCGATAACCAACCATTTATCGCAGCGCTCGTAACCATTGATCAAGATGCTCTTAAGGGTTGGATCGCCGCCAATAAGAAGGATGGCGCCACTATTGCAACTCTTACCCAGGATCCTGACCTCATTGCAGTTATTCAGACCGCGGTTGATGAAGCAAATAAGGCGGTCAGTAAGGCTGAATCAATTCGCAAATTCACAATTCTGCCCACCGATTTCACAATCGCTGGCGGGCAGTTAACTGCCAAGCTTTCGATTAAACGACATGTGGTTGCACAGGAGTTCGCTAAGGAGATTGCTGATCTCTTCGCTAAGTGAGCAATCCTGCACGAATTGAACTAGCTCGCGATCTTCACGATGGCATAGCTCAAGATCTGGTTGCTCTCGGTTA
>JBEBBQ010000142.1:0-6007 GCA_041158325.1 Actinomycetota bacterium
TTTTCAGCGATAAAGTTTTCAAACTTCGGATTAAGCGCTGCTAAGTATTCTTTAGTTGGATATTTTCCATCTTGATAAATACCTTTATATCCAGCGGTACATATATTGCGCACATATTTGCCGCAGAGCTGCCAGATAATCCAATCAGCTGCTTCCACCCATTTATCCATCGCTTGATAAATTTCTGGTGCTTCTTCTAAAACTTGTAGCGCTTTAGCAAATTCCCACTCAGAAGAAATCTTCCCACCGTAACGAGAGATCCAAGGTTCTTTACGTGCATGGGCAAGTTCATTAATGCGATCGGCATGTGGCTGCGCAGAATGGTGTTTCCATAATTTAACGAAGGCGTGTGGGTTCTTTGAAAACTCTGGCAGTTCGCAGAGCGGAGTTCCATCGCTCTTTACCGGAAGAATCGTGCATGCTGTGAAATCTGTGGTTATCCCAATGACTGATTTCGGATCGATTCCCGACTCTTTAAGAACTGCAGGCACGGTAACTTTTAAAACATCTACGTAATCTGAAGGAACTTGTAGCGCCCAATCAGGTGGCAACTTTGCGCCTGTGGTTGGGAGTTTCTCTTCAACTACAGCGTGCGGGTATTCATAAACCGCTGTCGCAATTTCTTCGCCATCTGAGACGCGGACTAATAGCGCCCGCCCTGAAAGCGTTCCGTAATCAACGCCGATCACATATTTATTAATTAAATCGCTAGTTAAATCTGGCACTTGGAGAGCCTACCGCAGGGGTTATGGCAACTGCTAGAGTTGAAAAAGTTAATCTAAAAAATATGTAAGGAGTTTTCATGACTGTCATTACGATTTTGGGCGCTGGCGGCAAAATGGGTAACCGTGTTACCAAGCCACTTCTTGATACAAAGAAGTACGAGCTTCGCTTCGTCGAAAAGTCAGAAGCCGGGCAAGCGCGAATCCGCGAAGCCGGAAACACGGTTATGGAATTAGATGATGCGCTTAAAGGAACTGATGTAGTTATCTTTACAACTCCTGATGCGCTAGTTCGGCAAATTTCTGATGAAGTTGTCCCAAAATTGGATCCTGGTACAAAAATTTTATTCCTCGATCCTGCAGCAATTGCCGCAGATCGCGTTAAGCATCGCGCAGATATCAGTTGCTTCGTCTGCCATCCAACCCATCCGCCAGTATTTAGTTTGCTCGGAGAGACAGATCCTGCAGCGCGTCGTGATTACTGGGGCGGCGGACTTGCCACTCAAGCCTTGGTATTTGCAATTGCCTGGGGAACTGAAGAAGAAGCAGATCTCGTTGAAACAATTGCAACTGAAATGTTTGCGCCAATTAGCGCGAGCCACCGAATTACAGTTCAGCAGATGGCGCTACTTGAGCCTGCACTTAGCGAAACTCTAATCAACGGCTGTGTAGAAGTAATTACTCAAGGTTTACAAAAGGTTATTGACCTTGGAGTTCCCGAAGCTGCTGCAAAAGATTTCTGCATGGGCCATTTGCAGATCAGTATCGCGCTCTTATTTGAAGAACTTAATTGGAAGTTATCTGATGGCGCACTTATGGCGCTAAAGAACGCACAGGGATCGCTCTTCCGCGATGATTGGGATGCGATCTTTAAACCAGAGAACGTTCTCGCTAGCGTTAAGCAGATAACTGGCGGAGATAAGTAAGTAAATGAAGCTTGGCATCTCTAGCTTCACCTTTCCCTGGACAATCGGCGGGATTGAGCCTGACCATCCAGTGGCGATGAGCGCCTTTGAACTATTAGAGCGCGCCCACGAATTAAAGGCTGATGTACTGCAGATCGCCGATAACTTGCCGATTGGCGGCCTTGATGAGACTGATCTTCTTAGGTTAAAGGCGCAAGCCGATATTTATGAACTAGCGATAGAAGTTGGCACCCGTGGAATTAAGAGCGAGAACATTGAGAATTTTCTACGCATCGCTCAGTTACTAGCTTCGCCAATTCTGCGAGTTGTGATTGATAGCAAAGGCCATGAACCCACCATCCCCGAAATTATTCAACTACTCAAACCTTTTGAATCTAAATTTAAAGAAGCGAATATCAAACTAGCGATCGAAAATCACGATCGTTTAACCTGCGCAGAATTTAACGAGATCATCTATCAAGTCGGTTCTGATTGGGTGGGAATTTGTCTAGATACCGTTAACTCACTTGGCGCAGTTGAAGCGCCCAATACTGTTATTCCCGCCTTGGCTCCAAGTGCGATCAACGTACATATGAAAGATTTCGAAATTGTTCGCACCAACGGGCAGATGGGATTTACAGTTCGAGGAACTGCGCTTGGTGAAGGCCGTTTAGATGTTGATGAAGTAATCGCTGCGGTAGGAGGAACAAAGCGCAACATCACCGCGGTTATAGAACTTTGGACTCCCCGCCAAGATAGTTATGAAGCGACCGTTGCCTTAGAGAACGAATGGGCCAAGATCAGCGTTACTAATTTGCGGAAATCGATAGGATCATAAACATGGATCTAAAGGGTTATAGCGTCGTTGTTACAGGGGGCAGTGGTGGTATCGGTTCAGCTTTGATTACTGGCCTCATCAAATCTGGAGCCAGTGTTCATAGCCTTGATCTGCAAAGCCCAGCAACCTCGGATGCAAAATTTTACAAGACTGATTTAACTGATGAAAATTCTGTGAAGGAATCTTTATTTTCGATCAAAACAATTGATGCGATAGTTGTTTGTGCAGGCGTGCAGTTAGTAGGTGCAGATTCTAAGATTGCAGATGTTTCGCTAGATACTTGGCAGAAGACTGTTGATGTAAATATGACTGGCGCATTTTTATCAGTTAAGCACGCGATGCCTGGGTTAATTAAATCAGGCAGAGGTTCAGTTATTTTGATCGGTTCTCCAACAGGTATGACTATGGAAGGCGCTGGCTACACCGCTTATGGCGCATCTAAAGCCGGAATGATGGGCCTTTCGCGCATCATCGCCGTTGATTACAAAGAGCAAGGCGTTCGCTCCAATGTGGTTGTTCCCGGCACCATGTCGACACCTTTGATTCAAAAGATTTGGGATGACCCAGAGAAAGGCCCAGATCTAATTCGCCGAACACCGCTTGGGCGAATGGGCAAGCCAAGTGATTTGGTTGGTTTAGTTAATTGGTTGGTCTCTGATCAATCTTCATTTGCAACAGGTGCTTTCTATGCAGTCGATGGCGGAATGACTGCGCGATGAGCACGGATTTCTGGCCGGATACCCAACGGGTCGAACACGCTGGATTTACACTCGACATCGCGCGCGCGGCTATAAGAAACGTTACTTATCAAGGCGCGCAAATAATTGATCTGCTTTACACCGCAATTCGTCCTTGGGATTGGTCAACACTTGATCCTGATGAACATAGCGAAGTAGTTGAAGTATCTGGTGAAAATTGCCTTGTAACAATTACTGATGTGTTTGCAGGTTCGATGCTAGGAAAGACAGTCTTAACGCTGCAACCTAACGGCAAATTTTCAATTGATTACCAGTTGTCAGGTTTAGGGAAGTTTGAAATTCAACGCTGGGGAGTTTGCTTCTGTTTACACACTGGCGACTGGATGGGTTCAACAGTTAGCGCTAACGGAAATACTTATTCGTTAATAAAAGAGATCTCTCCACAGCGCGTTATCGATGGGGTAACGTTAGGGTTATTTCCGGCTAGCAACGATATGCACTTCGTTGCGCCAGATAAGAAATCGCTAAAAGTTGTATCAACTGGCAAAGTTTTGGAAGCTGAAGATCAACGTAACTGGACTGATAACACCTACAAAATTTATAGTGGATCTTTGGCAGAACCACGTCCCTTTGTGTTGGAGCAAGGGATGGTTTGGGAACAACGAATCCAATTTGAGGTGACCCCACCAGCAACTTCGATCCCTGATGGATCTAAGATAATTGCTAAAGAGATTGCCGCACTGCCTCGCATCGGAGTGCAATTCAATAGCGAATCTTTACTGCCGAGTGATGACCTCGAAAAGGCGCTATTTATTATCGATATTGACCACATACGTGTCAATGAAGAGTCGCTGACCGCGCAAAAAATCGCCACAGTAAGTAAGAGCGGACTCACTCTAGAAGTAGCGCTGCTCTCTTCTAATGAGGGTGCTGAACTATCTAGAGAAGTTGAGCACCTAAGCGCCCGCGTACCGGCAGGTTCACGTTTATTGATTCATCGCCAAGGTCGTCAAATTGTTCAAGAATCCGATCTTCCAAAGAATGAAACTTTAAATTCTTACATTCCCGGTAGCGATGCCTACTTGGTTGATCTACATCGTCAAAAGTTTGAATTTGGTGGCGCCGTGTCATATTCAATGGTTCCAACAGTTCATTCAACTGATCCGGAAACAATCTTTAAAACTCTCTATACCCAGAAAGAGTCGATTGAATTTGCTAAGAAATTTGTAGCTCCACAAGTAAGTGTTTCTCCAATTACCTTCTCTACGCGTGGCAATCCTGAGACCGGGCATCTATGTGAAAACCGAATTAACTTTGCTCAACCAGCAATGGCAGAACAGATCAAAGAGTTAGCAGCTGCTGCCTGGACTTTAGGTTCAGTCTTTGCGCTTGCGAGCGCAGGCGCACATTCGGGAACATGGCACGAACTCTTTGGAGAATTTGGGGTTGTATACAACGAAGGCTCTGCAATTAAATTCTCGCCAACTTTTCACGCACTTTCAGCGTTAGGTGCGCATCACGCACATGAAATTACAATCGCAACATCACTAGATAGTTCATGGGTCGCATTCGAAGATCGCGAATCACGAAAGATGGTTGTAGCTTCACAACGGCCATGGACTGTTGAAATTACGCCAAAGGCTTTGGCCGGGTATAAATCGATTCAAAGCCTGCGCGCCGATGAATGCGAAAAGGCCAGCCAGATCATGGATTGGTGGTCATATGCTGAGATAAACCCACTTCTCGGCGATATTCCGCTATCAATCGCCCCCTTCGAAATCCTTCTCCTGCGTGGCTAATCCCGCTTTATAACGCCTCTTTCTGCTTCTCGTAACGGTTCGGTAACGATCGAATTTTCGCCCAAAAACCCTTTTATTGCTGGGGGTGGCTATGTACTATCGGTATCGCTTGACCCCACCTATAGGAGGAAATACATATGGCAAAGCTTTTCTCACGCCGCACTGCAGCAGTCGTTGCTGTAGCCGCAGCGTCAATGCTTGTGCTTTCTGCATGTTCAAATAGCGACAGCGGAAGCGGAGACACTGTAAAGGTCTCACTAATTACAAAAGATCAGTCAAACCCATTCTTCGTTGCGATGATCAAGGGTGCAACTGAGAAGGCTGAAACTCTCGGCGTCGAACTAACTGTTACATCTGGTGTAGATGAGTCAGATTACGCAGGACAGATCACAGCGATTGAAAACGCAATCTCTGCAAAGCACGCTGGTATCTTGATCGTTCCAGTATCAACAGAAGTTAACGCAGCGATCACAAAGGCACGCGAAGCAGGCCTTTACATCATCGCTCTTGACACAGCACCAGATCCTGCTGACATCGTAGATATCAC
The DNA here is from genome assembly GCA_041158325.1 of Actinomycetota bacterium. Taxonomy (GTDB): domain Bacteria; phylum Actinomycetota; class Actinomycetes; order Nanopelagicales; family Nanopelagicaceae; genus Planktophila. The sequence continues at coordinate 5,510 of JBEBBQ010000142.1, forward strand.
TTTCGCAACAGATAACCGCGAAGCTGGTCTTCTAATCGGTCAGTGGACAGCTGCAAAGCTTGCTGGCAAGAAGGCAACAATTGCACTTCTAGACATCTTCGATGACCGCATTGTGTCTGTTGACTACATGCGCGATAACGGATTCCTTGCAGGTATGGGAATTGACGTTAAGGATCCAAACAAGATGGGTGACGAAGACAAGAAGGGCAAGTACTCAGGCGGAGATTACGAGATCGTTGGAAACGTAGCAACAGGTGCTAACGAAGACGGCGGCCGTACTGGTATGGAACAACTTCTTGCTAAGAACAAGAACATCAACGTTGTTTACACAATCAACGAGCCAACAGCAATCGGTGCATGTGCTGCAGCAGCTGCTGCTGGTATCAAGCTCGATGTAATGGTTTCTGTTGACGGTGGCGGCGCTGGTATCAACGCTGTTAAGTCAGGTTGCATCAACGCAACTTCACAGCAGTACCCATTGTTGATGGCTGACCTTGG